>JAQVHC010000075.1 GCA_028696435.1 Actinomycetota bacterium
GTAGATATGGGATAAAAACCATAACAGAGGAAGAATTTAAGAGAATGATAGAAGAATAAGAGGGATGAGTATTAAATATTAGAGAAATAATTTTTATATTTGTATCTGATATTTATATCTATTCTTATTCTTATTTATATATTAGCCAGTATTTAACAGGTATTTTAGCTGGTATAATATTAGTATAGGAAGAAAACTTTGATGGTTGAGGACAATTTAAAAGAAGAAAATCACAAGAAGAGAAACAATTCAATAGAAAAAAACCAAAAAAGCAGGGAAAGTTATACTCCTGATATAAAGTGGGATGCTAAGGATGCTTTAATTTCTCTCATTTTTTTAACGGTAGCACTTGTAGCCGTTTATTTTGGCTCAGCCAGACTTATTGAGATTTTCGGGCAAAGAGCCTTATTAAATTCTTCAAATATAGGTAATATAAGCTTTAGTGTTCTTTATGCAATCCAGACGCTGCTTATGCTGGGAGTGGTCTGGTTTTTTGCTATTTTTCAGAGAAAATCCAGCCTGAGGGACCTCGGTTTTACCTATTTTAGTATAGGAAAAACTATCTGGTATTCATTTGTTTCTCTTCTTTTTATTTTTGTTATGAGTTTTCTATATGTATATTTTACGAATTCTCTTTTTGGTATAGAAGCACCTTCCAGCAAAATTGATACGCTTGTAAGAAACCAGAGCATATCCAGCAGTATTCTGATAGTGGTGGTCACAGTAATAGCTCCATTTAGCGAAGAGATTTTCTTTAGAGGTTTTCTGTATTCAGCGTTTAAAAAAAAATGGGGTGTTAATACTGGTCTTTTTCTATCCTCTTTTTTATTTGCGCTGGTTCATCTTGAACCATATAGCTTTATACCCATTATGATTATAGGATGGCTGCTTGCGTATCTTTTTGAAAAGACAAAATCACTTATGACTCCTATTTTCCTGCACGCTGTTTACAACCTGATACTGATATTAATTATGCTTAAGGAATTTGAATTTATAAAATTATATTAATAGGATAAAATTTTTGTTAAAATATTATACTTAAATTAAACTTAATACTTAAATTATACTAAATTATACTTAAATCTTTGTATTTTATATTTTTATTATTAGTTTTATTTATATGTTTGCGTGACTGTCTGACAATAAGCTGTCACAGATTTCTTTAAAAAAGCATTAAGGAATTAAAGTGCAATGAATTAAAGTGCAATATGTTTCTAGTATCTGTAAAGTGTTTGTTGACATTTATTTAATTTGTCTGAGCTTGCCAGCTTTTATTAGCGTTTGTCAGTGTGTGTTGATTTATTTATATTTATATTTAAAAAGAAGGATTGTTTAGATAGTTTAAAGAATAAATCTAAAGGAAAAAGGATAGTTTATGAAAAGAATTTCAAAAGACGATGTCAGGCATATAGCAGAACTTGCGGAATTGGAGCTTGAAGAAAAAGATATGGAAAGGTTTGTCCTGCAGCTGGATGAAGTCCTTGGCTATCTGGCTGAAATAAGTAGCGTTGATACTGAGGGGGTGGCTCCTACTTCGCATGTGCTGGATGTAAGGAATGTTTTCAGGGATGATAAACCTCAGGAATCATTTACTACAGAAGCTGCACTGGAAAATGCCCCGGATGAAGCTGACGGCGGATTTAAAGTGCCGAAAATAGACTAAAATAGAATAGAAAAGATTGAAATGGAAAGGAAATTGAAATAAGGAAATTAAAACAATGGGGAAATATTAAAATAGTTGGAAATGACTGATAAAAAAGACAGGTGAAACACAGGTGGAAACTTATAATCTTACTGCTCACGAATTAAATGAAAAGCTTGTAAAAAAAGAAATAACATGTACTGAAATAACTACTGATATACTTGCCCGGATTGAAGAAGTTGAAGGCACGTTAAACTCTTTTATAAGCATTGAGAAAGAAAGGGCCCTCTCTACTGCCCGGGAGGTAGATAGACTTATAGCCAGAGGCGAAAAGGTTTGTGACCTGACTGGAATACCCGTTGCTATAAAGGATAATATCTGTACCGAAGGTGTAAAGACTACCTGTGCTTCCCGCATGCTTGAAAATTATATTCCGGGATATGATGCAACTGTCATAAAAAAACTTAAAAGTTGCAATTACATTATGGTAGGCAAAGCCAATATGGATGAGTTTGCAATGGGTTCATCAAACGAGAGTTCATATTTTGGACTGGTAAAAAACCCCTGGGATGTGGCAAGAGTACCGGGTGGCTCGAGTGGAGGACCGGCTGCAAGTGTTGCGGCAGGAGAAGCAATATGTGCTCTGGGAACCGATACAGGAGGTTCCATAAGGCAACCTGCATCTCTCTGTGGTGTTGTAGGTTTTAAGCCAACTTATGGCATGGTATCAAGATATGGCGCTGTAGCGTTTGCGTCTTCTCTTGACCAGATAGGGCCAATTACAAAAGATGTTGAAGATTGTGCATCAATGCTAAATGTAATATGCGGGTATGATAAGAAAGATTCTACATCTATTAACATGGATGCTCCAGATTATAAAAGTTTTCTTATACAGGATATAAAGGGATTAAAAATAGGGGTGCCTGAGGAGCTTATGGTTGAAGGTATAGCTCCAGAGGTAAAGGAAAAAGTTTTGTATGTAATTAAACTTGCTGAAGATATGGGAGCAAAGGTTGAGAAGATTTCAATTCCTGGCCTTGAACATGCACTCAGTGTTTATTGTATTATAAGTTCATCTGAAGCAAGCTCTAATCTGGCCCGATTTGATGGAGTAAGGTATGGTTACAGGAATACAGAAGCGCAGACTCTCAGAGAAATGTACAGAAAAACCAGAACGGAGGGCTTTGGCGATGAAGTTAAAAGAAGAATAATTATCGGGACATACTGCCTGTCTGCAGGTTACTATGGCGCATATTATGAGAAGGCACGAAAGGTAAGAACCCTTATAATAAATGATTTAAAGAGGGCTTTCAACAAATTTGATGTTCTGCTTTCTCCCACATCTCCGACTACAGCGTTTAGAATTGGCGAGAAAATAGAAGACCCGCTTACCATGTATTTATCAGATATATGTGTCCTGCCTGCTAATATTGCCGGGCTTCCGGCAGTTTCGATACCGGCAGGGCTTTCAGGAGAAGGGTTGCCTATTGGTGTGCAGATAATCGGAAATACATTAAGAGAAGACAATGTTTTAAAAGTAGCTTATAGTCTGGAAAAAGCAATAGGGTTTGATAAGAAACCCGGGCTTTAGGCCTCCAGGTGTTTTGCTCTTCTTTATTTAGAAGCAGAGCAAAAAGTGCTGGAAGCAAGAGCAGGAGTAAAGGTAAGTATGGGTAAAAAAAGCAAGGGTAAAAGGAAGCAGGAGCATAAGAAAGTGGGATAAAGAAAGAAGCATGACTAAAAGGAAAAATTATGGAAAGAGAAAATAAATATGAAGCTGTTATAGGCCTTGAAACACATGTTGAGTTATCAACTGTTACAAAAATGTTCTGCGGGTGCAGACTTTCATTTGGAGAAGAAAAGAATAAATTTACCTGTCCGGTTTGCCTTGGCCATCCGGGTTCTTTACCTGTAACAAACTGGAAAGCAGTAGAATATGCTATAAAAATAGCCCTTGCATTAAACTGTAAAATTAATAAATATACAATATTCCACAGGAAAAATTATTTTTATCCTGATATGGCAAAAAACTATCAGATTTCGCAGTATGACATGCCTCTTAGCTCCTCTGGATATCTGGATGTTGATATGGGTGATTATACAAGAAGAGTTGGTATAACGAGGGTTCATATGGAGGAAGATACTGGAAAGCTTATTCATACCGGTGTTACTGGCAGGATAAGCGAATCTGAGGCTACAATTGTTGATTATAATAGGTCGGGAACACCTCTGATTGAAATTGTAACTGAGCCGGACATAAGGTCACCCGAGGAAGCGAGGGAATATTTAATAGCATTGCGGAATCTAATCTTGTTTCTGGATGTGAGTGATTGCAGTATGGAGGAAGGAAGTTTACGGTGTGATGCCAATGTTTCAATAAGAGAGAGAAATAGCAGTAAAATCGGAACAAAAACAGAAATCAAAAATTTAAACTCATTCAAATTTCTTCAGAAAGGGCTGGAATATGAGATAAAACGGCAGATCAAGGTTGTTGAATCGGGGGATAGGGTAATACAGCAAACAAGGCACTATGATAGTAGAACCGGGACTACAAAAGCGATGCGCTCAAAGGAAGAAGCTCAGGATTACAGGTATTTCCCCGAGCCTGATCTCGTCCCGATTTGCCTTAAAGATGAA
Source organism: Actinomycetota bacterium (assembly GCA_028696435.1). Classification (GTDB taxonomy): domain Bacteria; phylum Actinomycetota; class Humimicrobiia; order Humimicrobiales; family Humimicrobiaceae; genus JAQVEM01. Next base: position 4,280 of record JAQVHC010000075.1, read on the forward strand.
ACAATAGAGGGTATAAGAAAAACAATTCCGGAGCTGCCACTGGCAAAAGCCAGGAGACTTGAAGAAAAATATGGATTACCTGCGGAGGACTCCAGATTTCTTGCAAATAACAGAGAAATTGCTGATTATTTTGAAGAGTGTTGCAGATATTATGATAAGCCGAAGAACATTGCAAACTGGATAATGGGTGATTTTAGTGCTTTACTGAATAAAGAAAGGATAACTATAAAGGAGAGCAGAATAACACCCGGCGATATGTGCAAAATGCTTGAAATGGTGGATAAGGGCAAAATCAGCTCAAGGATGGCAAAATCAGTATTTGAAGAAATGTTTACAACCGGAAAAGGGCCTGAAAAAATTATTGCCGAGAGGGGTCTGGAGCAGGTAAGCGATGAAAGTATACTGGAAAGTATTATTGATGAAGTTATAAAAGAGAACCCCGGACCTGTAGAACAGTTCAGGGAAGGTAAAGAAAAAGCTATGAGTTTTTTAATCGGGCAGGTTATGGCAAAGACAAAGGGGAAGGCAAATCCGCAGCTAGCAAATGAAATTATGAGAAAAAAAATAGATTGATTGTGAAGAAAAAATTAAATATAATCTTAAGTCTGAAGGGTTTTTGAATTAGGTTATCAGCGAATGTTTTGACAGGTTTTCAGGTCAACAATTTCAACAATTTATCTAGCACAAGTTTTTTAACAGGTTAAACATATAAAAATTATTTAATAATATTCAATAATAGAAAGGGAAAAAATGATTAAAAAAATAGGTGTTCTAACAGGTGGAGGAGATTCTCCGGCAATAAATGCAGCAATAAAAGCTATTTTTTTGAAGGCTTCTCAGTATGGATATAAAGTAATGGGGATAAGAGATGGCTGGGAAGGTATGATAGAAGGTAATTTATTTGAAATTACCAGGGAAACAGTTTCCGGGATACACGCCGAAGGCGGTACAATACTGGGAACATCCAGAACAAATCCCTTTAAAGTGGAAAATGGTGTTGAAAAGATAAAAGAAAATATGAAGAAGTTCGAGCTTGATGCAATAATAACTATTGGTGGAGATGATACCAATGGAGCTATTACAAGGTTAACCCAGTATGGTATAAAGGGAGTAGGGATTCCCCAGACGATTGATAATGACATTGCTCATTCAGATTATTGTATAGGTTATGAATCGGCTCTGGAAGTTGTAACTGATTGCATTGATAAGCTTCATACAACTGCATGTTCACATCACAGGATAATGATTGTGGAAGTGATGGGAAGATATGCGGGATATCTTGCATTAAATGGAGGCATTGCTGGAGGGGCAGATGTTATACTGATCCCCGAGGTACCTTTTGATTATGATGAGGTTATAAATGTTATTGAAGAGAGAAAAGCACAGGGAAGAGAGTTCTGTATAATTGTGGTGGCTGAAGGGGCAAAACCTGCTGAAATTGAAGGACAGATCTCCAGTTCTGGTGAAATTGACAGTTTTGGGCATGTAAGATTGGGTGGAGTAGGCAATGTAATTGCAAAGGAAATTGAAAAAAGGACCGGCTATGGCACAAGGGTAACAATACTCGGACATCTCCAAAGAGGTGGAAAGCCCACAGGTTTTGATAGGATAGTTGGAATAAGGCTGGGCGTAAAAGCAGTTGACCTTATCCATGAGGGTAAGTTTGGAGAGATGGCAGTTATAGAAAATGGTGTAGTAACTTCAGTTCCTCTGGAAGAAGCAATAAAGGAAGAAAAGCCCATAGATATGGAGCTTTACGAAATTTCAAAGATAATGCATTAG
>JAQVHC010000076.1 GCA_028696435.1 Actinomycetota bacterium
TTTATTAAATTAGCATTATTAAAATAAGAGGGTGATTAATAAGATGACTTCTAAAAATTCGAAAAAATATGTCTATTTTTTTGACGAAGGTAGCAAAGAGATGAAGGCGCTCCTTGGTAGTAAGGGTGCTAATCTGGCTGAAATGACAAAAATCGGGTTGCCGGTGCCCAGTGGTTTTATAATAACCACTGAAGTTTGTAATCTTTATTATAAACTGGGAAGAAAATATCCTGAGGGGCTTGAAGAACAGATTGAAGAAAATTTAAGAAAACTGGAAAAGAAGATGGGTATGCGTTTTGGTGATGAGCAGAATCCACTTCTGGTTTCCGTAAGGTCCGGAGCAGCTGTTTCAATGCCAGGTATGATGGATACAATATTGAATCTCGGTTTAAACGATAAAACTATAGTGGGCCTGATTAAAAAAACAAATAATGAAAGGTTTTGCTGGGATTCATACAGAAGGCTCATACAGATGTTTGGTGATGTAGTTATGGGTGTCGAACATGACGAGTTTGAAAAAGCTCTTCAGGCAAAAAAAGATGAAAAGGGAGTTAAATTTGATAATGAACTGGACGCGCAGGATTTAAAGGAACTGGTAGAAGATTATAAGAAAATTATAAAAAAAGCAAAAAGAAAAGATTTTCCACAGGACCCGATGGTACAGCTCAGAATGGCTATAGACGCTGTCTTTGGTTCCTGGAATAATAAAAGAGCAATCTCTTACAGAAATCTCCACGGTATCCCGCACGATATTGGAACGGCTGTTAATGTGCAGGCAATGGTTTTTGGAAATATGGGAGAAAATTCGGGAACAGGTGTTGCCTTTACAAGAAATCCGGCAACAGGAGAAGACGAATTTTACGGAGAATATCTAATGAATGCACAGGGTGAAGATGTAGTTGCAGGAATAAGAACTCCACAGCCTATATCAAAATTAAAAGAGGAAATGCCTGAAATTTATAAACAGCTGCTTGACATAAGAAAGAAACTGGAAGAGCACTACAGGGATATGCAGGATATTGAATTTACAATTCAGGAAGGTAAACTATACATTCTCCAGACCAGAACCGGTAAAAGAACAGCAGCTGCTGCATTAAAAATAGCAGTTGACATGGTTAATCAGAAGTATATAGATATAAAAACTGCTGTAAAAAGGGTTGAACCACAGATGCTTGACCAGCTACTGCACAAACAGCTTGATAATAAAGCGAAAGAAAAAGCAGAGCTTCTCACAAAAGGGCTTCCTGCATCCCCCGGAGCAGCTCTTGGCAGGGTTGTTTTTGATGCTGATACAGCGGTAGAAGAAGCTAAAAACGATAAAGTAATTCTTGTTAGAACGGAAACATCTCCGGAAGATATACAGGGCATGGCAGTGGCGCAGGGTATTCTAACAGCAAGGGGTGGAATGACCTCTCATGCTGCAGTAGTTGCCAGAGGTATGGGTAAATGCTGTGTTGCCGGAGCAGAAAGTATAAAAGTATATGAAAGTAAACAATATTTTGAAGTAAATGGAAAAAGGATAAACAAAGGAGACTGGATTACTCTTGATGGTTCAACAGGGGAAGTGTTTAGAGGTAAAATTCCTGTAGTTGATCCTGTAATAGGGGAAGATTTTAAGAAATTTATGAGATGGGTTGATAAATTCAGAACTATCGGAGTAAGAGCAAATGCTGACACGCCAAATGATGCTAAAGTTGCCCTTGATTTTGGAGCGGAGGGCATAGGTTTATGCAGGACAGAGCATATGTTCTTTGAAGCTGATAGAATAAAAGCTATAAGGAAAATGATTGTGGCAAGCACCAGAGAAGGAAGAGAAAAAGCACTGTCGCAACTTCTTCCGATTCAGAAAAAAGATTTTATAGAAATATTCAAGGTAATGAATAATCTACCTGTAACTATAAGACTTCTTGACCCACCTCTTCATGAATTTCTGCCGAATGAAGAAGAGGATATTAGAGAATTATCAGAGGAGCTTGGCGTCGGATTTGATGAGCTTAAAGCAACAATTAATGCTCTTCATGAAATGAATCCAATGCTTGGACATAGAGGGTGCAGGGTTTCGATAACCTATCCGGAAGTTCTTGAAATGCAGGTCAGGGCAATATTTGAGGCTGCAGCTGAACTTACTTCTAAAGGATATAAGGTTAAACCGGAAGTAATGATTCCAGTAGTTGGAATTGCAAATGAGGCTAAAATCCTGAAAGAACAGATTGTTAACATAGCCAGAGAAGTAATGAAGGAAAAAGGCATCAAGTTTGGCTATAAAGTAGGAACAATGGTTGAGATTCCCAGGGCATGCATTACTGCTGACGAAATAGCTCAGGAAGCAGAATTTTTTAGCTTTGGAACAAATGATTTGACCCAGATGGCATTTGGTTTTTCAAGAGATGATGCCAATAAATTCCTTCCTGTATATCTTGAAAATGGGATACTTGAAAAAGACCCATTTGCTACAATTGATATAGGTGGAGTTGGCGAGTTGATCAAAATGGGTGTGGAAAGAGGCAGGAAAACGAGGGAAAATTTAAAAATCGGTATATGTGGAGAACATGGTGGTGACCCCGATTCAGTTAAATTTTGCCATAAGGTAGGAATGGATTATGTTAGCTGCTCTCCATATAGAGTCCCGATTGCCAGACTTGCTGCCGCCCATGCTGCTTTAGAAGAAGAAGAATAAAGTTATAATAAAAAATTTCTAAAATTCGGGGATATACTGTTATAAAAAAATATATTAATGGTAGAATAAGTTAGAGTGCTTATATTATCATGTTTAATATATTTTAACTTCGGAAGAGTAGATGGGTAGAAGTCTAAAAGAGGGCGAGATAGAGGAATTAAAATCCAGGGCTGATATTTATAGTGTTATATCGGGCTATGTAAAATTAAAGAAAACAGGCAAAAATTACACCGGTCTGTGCCCTTTTCATAAAGAAAAAACTCCTTCTTTTACTGTTGATGCTTCAAAGCAGCTTTATCACTGTTTTGGATGTGGAGAAGGCGGTGATGTAATAACCTTTGTTGAGAAGATTGAAAATATGGAATTTGCAGAAGCTGTAGAATTTCTCGCAAAAAGGGTTGGTTATAATTTAAAATATAACTACAGTGGCTCGTATGAATCTTCAAGGCAGAAAAACAGGCTGGTAGAGTTAAATGAACTGGCTAAAAAATATTATAATTTCATACTTTTTAACAGTAAAAAAGGCCAGCCTTCATTAAGTTATCTAAAAAGCAGGGGTTTTAGAGAGAATACGTTAAGAGAGTTTGAGATCGGGTATAGCCTGGATAGCTGGGAGAATTTTTCAAAGTTTGCCCTGAAAAGAGGTTATAAAGCACAGGAGCTTGTGCAGTGCGGTCTGGCTATTGAAAGTTCAAAAGGTGGCATTGGAATATATGACCGCTTCAGGGGAAGAATAATGTTTCCAATTGAAGATATAGTTGGAAAAGTAGTTGCTTTTGGCGGAAGAATTATTTCTGAAAAAAGTAAGACCGGTGACCGGAAAGCAAAATATATAAATACTCCAGAAACAAAACTTTATTCGAAGAGTAAGAATATATACAGGATATTCCAGGCTAAAAATCATATTGTTGAAAAAGATGAAGTGCTTATTGTTGAGGGCTATACCGATGTGATGGCCCTGCATCAGGAGGGAATTAGGAATGTAGTTGCAAGCCTTGGCACCGCTCTTACTTCAGAACAGATAAAAGTTCTCGGGAGGTTTACGAAAAATATTGTGCTTGTTTTTGATAGTGATAAAGCAGGAATAAACGCTTCACTTAAGGGGATTGAAAGATTAAGGGAGTATAATGACAGACTTGATTTATTTTATGAGAATAATTTAAATATAAGGGTTGTGGTGCTTGAAGAAGGTTATGACCCTGCTGATTTTGTATTTAAGAAAGGGAAAGAGGCTTTTCTTAAGAAAGTCGAAGAAGCGCCCGGTATTATTGATTTTACCATTGATATGATTGCTAATAAGTATGATACAGGCAGTCTTGCAGGTAAACTTAAGGCGAGCGATCATTTGTTGAGATTTATATCTACCCTTTCCTCGGGGATTGTACAGGAGGAGTGTATAAAAAAAGTAGCCCAGAAATTAAATTTGAAAGAAAGTCTTCTTTTTGAGGAAATGCTTAAGAAAAAATATAAAAATGAGACTGCCAGAAGATATGGTAACAGGGGGTATGGGAGCGAGGAAAAGGAAGCAGTTAATGAAACTATTATTCCTCTAAAAAAAGTTGAGATAGAAGCATTGGGATTAATAATAAACGGTCTCAGTACAAGGATTGATGAGTTATTGGATCTTGGACCGGCTTATTTTAAATTTGATGATACAAGGGAGTTGTATCTGGTAATAAGGGACGAAATAATAAAAACAATAAATGCAGGGGAAAAAGTAAACTTTCCTGTTAAAATTACGTCGGGGAAAATAGTAAATGAAGAAGCAAGAAAGTTGTATAATAATATATTGTTTAGTGAGACGCAGTTTGCTGACAGGGATAACGACCTTGCAGCATGTGAAATAATTAATAATCTTAAAGGAATTCGTATTTCGGAAGAGATTGAGGATATAAGGAAAAAAATGATAGAATATGAAAAAAGCAGGAGTATGGATAAGGACACTGCTGATGGTGATGATAAACTTGCCTGCGAATATGACAGGTTGTATCAGAGGCTGATAGAATTAGAGAAAGAAAGAATGAATTTAAGGATGATTTAAATATAGAGGTGAATTGAGTATGAAAAAAGGCTCAGAATTTAAACTTGAAGAAGTAAAAATGTTAATTAATAAGGGTAAAGCCAATGGTATTCTTACTGCAGAGGAGATAGCTGAAACTCTTTCAGATATAGACCTTACTACAGAACAGATCGAGAATATTTATGATGTTCTTCAGAATCTGGGGATAGAAATTGTAAATGAAAATGATGAGATTGTTGAGGGTGAGAGTGCAGCCCGCAAAAGTGATGAAGAAGTTCCAGCTAAAGAGCTGGATTTAACAGTAAAATCTCCTACAAATGACCCTGTTAGAATGTACCTGAAAGAAATTGGAAAAGTAAGGCTGCTTACTGCTTATGAAGAGGTTAACCTTGCTAAAAAAATTGAGGCAGGTGATCAGGAAGCTAAAAAAATGCTTGTCGAGGCCAATCTGAGACTTGTGGTAAGCATTGCAAAAAAATATGTTGGAAGAGGAATGTTATTTCTGGACCTCATCCAGGAAGGTAATCTCGGATTGATTAGAGCGGTTGAAAAATTTGATTACAGAAAGGGTTATAAATTTTCTACATATGCAACCTGGTGGATAAGACAGGCTATAACAAGGGCAATAGCTGACCAGGCAAGAACCATTAGGATCCCTGTTCATATGGTTGAGACTATAAATAAACTAATAAGGGTTCAGAGGCAGCTCCTTCAAAAACTTGGCAGGGAGCCTACTCCTGAGGAAATTGCAAAGAAAATGAAAATTTCACCTGAGAAGACAAGGGAAATTATGAAAATATCTCAGGAGCCTGTTTCTCTCGAAACGCCGATAGGTGAGGAAGAGGATAGTCACCTCGGGGATTTCATAGAGGATTCGGAAGTTGAGGCACCTGCTGATGCTGCTTCTTTTACAATGCTTCAGGAACAGCTTCAGGAGGTTTTAAATACATTAAGTGACAGAGAAAGAAAAGTCATCCAATTAAGATTTGGACTTCAGGATGGACATCCCAGGACTCTTGAAGAGGTAGGCCGGGAGTTTGGAGTAACAAGAGAAAGAATAAGACAGATAGAATCAAAGACTCTGGGAAAATTAAGACATCCAAATAGAAGCGCTGTCCTGAGAGATTTTCTGGAACATTGAGTCTTACTATTGAAATAAACTTCTTATATACTATAATAGCTTAACGTGTGGGCGGTTATCTGTGTTCCCCGATAGCTCAATGGTAGAGCATTCGGCTGTTAACCGAAGGGTTGTAGGTTCGAGTCCTACTCGGGGAGCCA
>JAQVHC010000077.1 GCA_028696435.1 Actinomycetota bacterium
TATGGAAGAATTAGAAAAAGCAACTGCAAAAGAATCAAAATTTGAAAAAGCATTAAAAAATGGTAAGTTTACAATAACCTCCGAGCTGGGCCCACCCAAAGGGGTTGATATTGAAGAGATTAGAGAGGCAGCAGAACTATTAAGAGATGTTGCAGATGGAATAAATGTGACTGACCTTCAGAGTTCGGTAATGCGTCTCGGTTCGCTTACCTGCTGTCATTTTCTAAAAGAATGGGGTTTTGATCCAATATTCCAGGTTACCTGCAGAGACAGAAACAGGCTCGCTCTCCAATCAGACCTCATGAGTGCTTATGCTATGGGAATAAAAAACATACTTGCTCTTACCGGTGACTATACTACCACCGGTGACCATCCACAGGCCAGCCCGGTGTTTGATCTCGATTCAGTCCAGCTTCTGTGGACAATAAAAACACTGGAAGAAGGAAAAGACCTGGCAGGCAACGAGCTGACACAGAAACCTTCTTTTTTTAAAGGGGCAGTAGTTAATCCAGGCGCAGATACAGAAGCATCTTATGAGCTTCAAATTATAAAGATGAAAAAAAAGATAGACCTGGGTGCTCAGTTTTTTCAGACACAGGCTATATTCGATGCAGAAGTTTTTAAAAGATTCATGGAGAGAATCCACAGTGAAAATATTAATGTACCTGTTCTTGCTGGTATCATTCTTTTAAAATCCGAAAAGATGGCAAATTATATGAATAAATTTGTGCCTGGTGTTTTTGTCCCGGAAGCAATTATAAAAAAGATGGAAGCGACACAGGATAAGGCTTCGATGTGTATTGAGATTGCTTCAACTCTTATAAATGAAATCAAACCATATTGCGCTGGCGTTCATATCCAGGCCCTCGGATGGGAAAAGCATATATCTGCTGTGGTTAAAAATATAAAATAGGTAAGGATAAAGCCAGAAAAATAGATAAAGATAAGGATAAAGCTGAGAATAAGTTGGAAAAACTAGATAACATAAATACCATTATACTTGGCACTGGCAATATCCTGCTTGGAGATGAAGGCATAGGGGTTCATATAATAAACAGGCTTAAAGAAGAGGAACTCCCACAGGGTATTCTGGTAGTAGATGGTTCAACTGCAGGTTTCAGATTGATGAGTATTTTTGAATCCTATAAAAACTGTAAATTCATAATTATAGATGCTCTGAAAATAACATCTGGTGTCTCCACTATTAATGATACAAATTCTACCACATACAATGCTGGAAATAAAAAAAATAATTTCATAGAAGACAAAAAAGGCGATATTTACACTATACCATTAAAGGACTTTTATAATATGATTGATTGTGGAACCTGTAGCGAAGATTTTATCTCATTTCACCAGACAGGGCTGACAGATGTATTAAAGTTACTCCTGCTGGCATATAACATAAAAATTGATGGAATCTTTATCGGTATAAATATTGGCGACAGTAGTAAACATAATAGCGTAAGCACGCCTGCGTTTTCTCTAAAACTGACTGACGAAATAGAAAAAAAAATCCCCGCAATTATAGAGCTTGTAAAAAAGTACATATAAAGCAGGAATAGACCACAGTTAAATTACCTAAAGCACATATAAAATGCCTTTACCTAAAAAGCCTGTGAAAAAAATATCTACAACTGCATAACTATATTACATCCATGTAAGTTCGAGAAAAAACTATCCACGTTTGTATAAGCCCACCAGTTGCGCTTTTGCTACAATATTTTCCTCCATCTTATGTTCAATATCCGCTACCCTGGAAGAAGTATCAAGGTCAAGAGTAGTATCCAGTGCAAAAAGTTTAAAGAAATAACGATGTGTTCCATATGGAGGGCAAGGTCCACTGTATCCAGGCCTGCCCGAGTCAGTCATTCCCTCTACTGCACCCGGCGGGCAGCTATCTTCCTTAATTTCTTTTGTATCAGGGCTGATATTCCATATAGTCCAGTGAACCCAGGTTCCTCCCGGTGCATCAGGGTCATCAACAATTAAAACAAGGCTTTTTGCATCTTCAGGAACATCGCTTATAATTAATGGAGGATTTATGTTTTCACCATCACAGGTGTATTTAGAGGGGATAAATTCATTGTTTTTAAAAGCAGGACTTTCAATTTTCATTTTATTACCTCCCTTCAGTCAAATATAAATTTAATTTATATTTATTAATGTTACCATTTTTTTTTACTTATTTATAGGACACCTGTATTTTTAAAAAAATTATAACCTCTCATCCGGAATTTTTTAATAACTATTTTAAATTTGCCCGGATATTTTTCAAAAAGCAATAAGACTTTTTAATTTAAAATTCATAATAGAGTTTGAATATGATAAAATTAAAGAAAATAAATTTTAATGAACAAAGAAATGATAGATAAAGAATTATTAGAAAAAATTGATAAAAAACTGAAAGAAATTAAATCTCTTAGAAATTTAAACAGCAGAGATCCCGGGTTTAAAAACTGGCACGCTAGCACAATAAACCTTTTAAAAATGCTCCCCCGGGAGTTCGTGAGAGATGTAAATAATTTTAAAAAGTTAACCTTCGCAGATACCGGTTATCACCGTGGCAATAAACCTTTCAGTCCTGCAGATAATACTAAATATCTACAGGATCTGGATAATGCAGTAAATATTCTAAAGAAAATTGCATCGACAAAAACAGAAGATAAAACAAAGAAAGTATCATCAGAAAAAATAGAAGATAAGACAGGGAAAACAGCACCAATAAAAATAACATCTACAAAAAAGGAAGGCAAAGCTGAAAAAGTTCCCGAAATAAAAAAGAAAAACAAAACTAAAAAGGCCACTACTTCCACAAATAAAGCTACAACTAAAGGCGCTGCCAAAAAACCTCGTGTTTAAAACCTGCCTTTGTACGGGCTAAACTTAAGGTTTGAAATATTATATTCATTCAAAAAAATCCGGGTTTAAAACCTGATGTAGTCTGGTGCCCGAGGCCGGAATCGAACCGGCACGAGGCAAAGCCCCAACGGATTTTAAGTCCGTTGCGTCTACCTATTCCGCCACTCGGGCACATCATTCGAAATTGACATTTTATATTATCAAAATTTTCTCATAGAAATTTTCTTATAAAAATTTGCTGATTTATATTATCAAAAATCAACCAGAGTGTAAACAATTCCGTCCAGAATATCTTTTTCACTAACATGAATGGATTTACAGTCAAGCATCCTTAAAACTTCAACAACAATTGCGACGCCACCAATAATTATATCCGCTCTCTTCGGGTTAAGCCCCGTCACTTTTTTTCTGTCTTCGGTATTCATCCCGCACAAAAAATCATAGATTTCTTCAATCCTGTCCAGACTTAATACATGCCCGTGTATTCTTTCACTATCATATACAGCTAATTTTAAATCAATTGCAGCAAGTGTTGTTATCGTTCCTGCAAGACCTATTACATATAAAGGTTTAAACTTTTTAATATTTACAATAGTACTTTCCAGTTTCTCTTTAATATAATCATGCATCTGATTTATTTTTTCCATTCCAGGTACGCCTGAGTCAAGAAATCTTTCAGTTAAATTAACACAGCCAATATCTGTGCTGTGGGTAAACTCCAGATTACAGCTATGATCTCCCAGTATAAATTCGCTGCTCCCTCCACCAACATCAATAACCAGAATCATGTAATTAGAGCCGGATTTGCTACCAGGTAAATTCAAGTTAATATCTTTCATAGCACCATAAAAACTCAAAAACGCTTCTTCTCTTCCACTTATCACATCAATTTTTATTCCAGTTTCTTTCTCCACCAGGGAGATAAAATCTTTACTGTTTTCTGCCTTCCTTAATGCACTGGTGCCGATAGCCCTGTATTTTATAACATTATAACTTTTCATCATATTCTGGTAGGAGGAAAGGACTTCTAAAGTTTTTCTGGCAGAGTCTTCAGAAATAAAATGATTATTTATATCAAGGTCTCTCCCCAGGCGGGTAATTTCCATCTTTCTTTCAAGCGTAACAAATTTACCATCACTGTAATCTGATATAAGTAATCTGGTGGAATTTGTGCCTGTATCAATAGCCGCAAGCTTCATTTATAAATATCTATCTATTTGTTTTATTAAACCTGAACTAAACCAGGATTAATTCTTCTTAATTTCATTATTATAGAAGATTTTTAAATTTCCCCATAAATCAGAATCTGAATAAGTCTCTTTCTCTAATGGAGAGTCTGCACTATCTTTTAAATCTCCCGGTGATGAGTTATCTTCTATAATAACAGAGACATTTAATTCGTCTCCTGAAGTCATGTTAAATTGTTTTCTTGCTTCAAGTTCTATTGTTTCTTCTTCGTAAAGACTTTTCTCAAGGGCAAGCAATTTGATATTTTCATTCCTGTACCAGTTTAATTTCTCTTCCAGCTCTGCTGCCTTTTCTTTTTTTTCAACAATATCTTTTATTTGATTTATAGAGGTTAAAACAACAACTATAATAAAAACTAAAAATAAAACAATTATAATATTTATTTTAGTTTTTCTGGACAATCTGCTTACGATTTTAACATTATTACTCATTTTATACTCTTGCTATAATTTTGTTACTTTAGTCAGATTGCACTTTTTATTATAATTATTTTAGCCTAAATGCATATTTGATACTTTACCACTTATTTTTATAATTATAGCACATACCAGAATAATACAATATATATTGGATTTTTAAGCCTTTTTTAAATAAAGCTGAAAAAAAAATCATTGTCTTTAACAGGTAACTTAATTAAAATATAAGCTTATGTGATTTATACATGATTTAAAATATTTATAATCTGGTTTAAGAATACTATGAAAAGCATACCATTATTTTTCTCCAGAACACAGAATAAAATTGCAAGACAGGTTCTTCTTGGATTTGCTCTGGCTATACTAACAGGTTCACTTATACTTTTAATCCCCCAGGCAACACAGAGCGGTAAGATCAGTTATATAGATGCACTTTTCACGTCAACATCAGCTATCTGTGTAACTGGCCTTGTAGTACAGGACACAGCTACATATTTTACCGACCTGGGGAAAGCAGCAATACTTATAATGATACAGATAGGTGGTCTCGGTATTATAACTGTTGGTTCTATTTTTAGTTTAATTCTTAGAAGAAAAACCAGCATCAAAGATAGATTTTATATAGAAACCAGTTTTGGTACTGAACGGTCTTTTTCTGTATCAAAATTCTTTATGGCAATTGCCGCAACAACTTTTACCATAGAATTTACTGGTTTTATTATCACAACTTTAATTTTTCATTTCAAACATCTTTACCCTGTAAGGACCTCTATGACTTTTGGTCTGTTTCATACCGTAAGCGCTTTTAATAATGCAGGCTTTTCTTTATATTCAAATAACCTGGAAGGTTTTGTATCCGATATTCCTCTAAATTTGATAATTATGTTTCTAATAGTAACAGGAGGAATTGGCTTCCCTGTAATTTCTGAAATTATTACTTTCAGAAGAAGGAGAAAGCTTCTTTCATTACATGCGAAAGTGGTTCTAACAGTAACCGGTATCCTTATAATAACAGGAGCACTTTTGTTTTTTATTCTTGAATTTAATAACCCCGATTCCATTAAAGATAAACCAGTTCCTACTAAAATTTTAGCAAGTTTTTTCCAATCCATTACATCCAGAACTGCGGGTTTTAATACTATTAATATCGGTAAATTATATCCCGCCACCCAGCTTTTACTTGTTATATTAATGTTTATAGGAGCATCACCCGGCGGCACAGGGGGAGGTATAAAAACCACTACTTTTGCAGTAGTTGCAGCAGCAGGTTTAAGTTTTGTAAGAAGTAGAAAAGAAGTCATTATGTTTAAAAGGAAAGTTCCCGCGAGTCTGGTGCAGAGAGCACTTGCTTTAACTATAGTAGCAGTAACTTTAATTATAATTTCAACAACCTGCTTGCTTATATTTGAAAGATGCTCTTTAATGGAAGCTCTTTTTGACGTTGT
>JAQVHC010000006.1 GCA_028696435.1 Actinomycetota bacterium
CCGGTTGCAATCTTTTCACTGGAGATGTCAAAACAGCAGGTAGCACTTAGAATGATCAGTGCAGAATCAAAAATAGATCTTCAGAGGGTAAGGGACGGTAAAATAAAAGATGATGAGTGGATACAGCTGGCAAGATCAGTAGAAAAGCTGGCAGATTGCAAAATATTTATTGATGATACCCCATTCCTGACAATTATGGACCTGAGAGCAAGAGCCCGTATGATGGCCAGTGCTAATAATATAAAACTTATAATTGTTGATTATCTGCAGTTAATGCAATCAACTACTAATTATAAGGGGAATAAAGTACTGGAAATTACAGAAATATCACAGAATTTGAAAGGTATTGCAAAGGAATTAAATATTCCTGTAATAGCAGTGTCACAGCTTTCAAGGGAGGTTGAAAAAAGGGAAGACAAAAGGCCGATTCTTGCGGATCTGAGGGAGTCGGGTTCAATAGAGCAGGATGCTGATCTTGTTACATTTATATACAGAGATGATTATTACACAAAAGATGACGATAGGAATTCTGTTAAAGCTGAAATTATAATAGCTAAACATAGAAATGGTCCTACAGGAAAATTAAATCTTCAATTTAATAAAAAAATTGCACTATTTTCAAATTTAAGTGAGTCTTATCAAAAGGAAAGCGAGGTTGAGTAAAATGCCGGGTATGGCAGTAATCGGCTCACAATGGGGCGATGAAGGAAAAGGCAGGATTGTTGATTTACTTTCAAGTCGTATAGATATGGTAGTAAGGTTTCAGGGAGGAGACAATGCAGGTCATACAGTAGTAAAAGAAGGTAAGCAGTTCAAGCTTCATTTAATACCATCAGGAATTTTATACCCCGGGGTAATATGTGTTATAGGGAACGGGGTAGTGTTAAATCCAGAGGTGCTTATTGAAGAGCTTGACAGTCTCGAAGCCGAGGGAGTAAGTACTGACAATTTAAAAATAAGCTCTAATGCTCATATGATTATGCCTTATCACATAGTTATGGATAGGGCTGCCGAACACAGGCTGGGTAAATCTAAAATAGGCACCACCCACAAAGGGATAGGGCCTGCATATTCAGAAAAAGCTCTGAGAACCGGTATCAGGATACAGGATTTGCAGGATATGAAGATATTTAAAACGAAACTGGAAGAGTCACTAAAAATAAATAACGCCGTTATAGAAAAGATTTATGGGCTTGAACCACTTGATTCTGATGAAATCTTCGAGAAGTATAGCAAATATGCAAAAAGAATCGACAGATATATAACAGATACCACATTTTTAATAAGCAGGGCACTTGAAGAAGGTAAAAAAGTATTATTTGAGGGAGCACAGGGAACAATGCTGGACATAGATCATGGAACCTATCCTTATGTAACCTCTTCATCTACAACTGCCGGGGGCATCTGCACCGGAGCAGGAGTAGGTCCTTTACGGATTGATGAAATAATAGGAGTAGTTAAAGCATATACTACAAGAGTAGGCTCCGGTCCTTTCCCCACAGAAGAAATTGGTAAGATAGGAGACTATCTGAGAGAAAAGGGAAGCGAATACGGTACTACTACAGGAAGGCCAAGAAGATGTGGATGGCTTGACCTGGTTATATTAAGATATTCGATTATGATAAATACCATAGATACTATTGCATTAACAAAACTGGATGTGCTCAGTGGACTCAAGAAAATTAAGGTTTGCACTGGTTATAAGTATAAAGGTAAGATTTATAATGATATGCCAGGGCATCAGTCAATTCTGCATAAATGCACCCCTGTATATGAGGAACTTAAATGCTGGGATGATGATATAAGTGAAGTAAAAAATTTTGAGGATTTACCACACGAAGCTCAGGATTATGTAAAGTATATAGAAAATGTTCTTAAAATTCCGGTTTCAATGATCAGTGTTGGTGCTGAGAGAAATAAAATAATTATAAAGGACAGTGTTCTGGAAAACAGATTGTTTGATAAGGGTAGAAGGTCAACGCTAATAGTCTAAAAAATATCTAATAATTATTATGAATGGAGTAACTTGAAAGTACTTATTATAGGAGGCGGAGGCAGAGAACACTGCCTGGCATGGAAAATTTCAAAGAGTCCTATTCTTGATAAAATATATGCAATACCGGGTAATGCAGGAATATCAGAAATTGCAGAGTGCATAGATATAAATATATCCAGAAATAACTTCGGAGAAATTATAAAGTTTGCCAAAAGCAAAAGGATAGACTTAACAGTAGTAGGTCCTGAAGCGCCACTGGTAGATGGAATAGTTGACTGTTTTGATAAAGAGGGTCTTAAAATTTTTGGTCCGGATAAGAAGGCAGCTACAATTGAAGGTAGCAAAGTTTTTACCAGAGAGTTTATGCAGAGGAATAGTATTCCAATACCTCCTGGAATTATTTTTGAAAAAACAGATTATAAAGAGGCAGTAGACTATATAAAGAAAAGAAGAAAATATCCACTGGTTATAAAAGCGGATGGCCTGGCAGCAGGTAAGGGGGTTGTTATAGCTGAAAGTGAAGAGCAGGCTATAGAGGCAGTAGATGATTGCTTCATAAAAAACAGATTCGGAATTTCAGGTAGTAAAGTAATAGTTGAGGATTTCCTGAATGGGTATGAAGTTTCTGTATTATGTCTTTGCGATGGTAAAAAAATAATTCCAATGGCCCCTGCCCAGGATTATAAGAGAATATTTGACAATGATAGAGGGAAAAATACAGGCGGCATGGGAAGTTACAGTCCGGTACCACTTGTTGATGATGTAATTTATAGACAGATTGTGAATGATATTATATTACCTACATATAACTCAATGCTGGGAGAAAATATAATTTATAAAGGTGTTCTTTATGCAGGTATAATGATTAGTGATGGGAAACCATATTTGCTTGAATATAACTGTAGATTTGGTGATCCAGAAACACAGGTTATAATTCCAAGGCTTAAAGATGACCTTCTACCATTGCTTCTGGAGTGCTCAGAAGGTAACCTCCAGAGACAGGAACTGGCCTGGGATGAGAATAAATGTGTATGTGTTGTAGCAGCATCCAGAGGATATCCGGAAAGTTCTTCAAGCGGAGATGTGATTACCGGTCTGGATGATTTCAGGAATAATGAAGAGGTTCTTATATTTCATGCGGGCACAAAGATAGTAAATGGAAAGGTGGTAACAAATGGAGGCAGGGTTCTGGGAGTTGTATCAAAAGCCTTAACTTTTAGGGAGGCAAGAGAAAAAGTGTACTCAGCAATAGAAAAAATAAATTTTAGCGGAATTCAATATAGAAGAGATATTGCATTAAAGGCGGAAGGGAGCGAATGATGGTTAGCGGGGGTAAAAAGGTTGCCATAGTTATTGGTAGCATTTCGGATGAGAATATAATGAAGAACGCACTGGGTGTTTTGAAAGAGTTTGGTGTGGAATATGAGATAAACGTGCTTTCATCTCACAGAATGCCGGATAAGACAAGGGAGTTTGCGCGTAGTGCGAAAGATAAGGGAATAGAAGTAATAATTGCAGGAGCAGGGAAAGCAGCTCATCTACCCGGTGTAATTGCTTCGTATACGACAATTCCAGTGATAGGGATACCGGTCAGAACCCCTGATCTGGGTGGAATTGACTCACTCTTTTCAATTGTACAGATGCCATCAGGTGTTCCGGTTGCCTGTGTTTCTATAGACGGTGCTGTAAATGCAGCAATTCTTGCTATTCAGATACTCGCACTGAAATATGAGGATCTTGCAAAAAAGCTTAAGGAATACAAAGACAGATTAGCAGAGTGATAGCAGTAAAATATTTTCTATGGAAGATCGGCAATTGTTAAGCGACAATGAGATAAAGATAAAAGTAAAAAATTATGGATTTTATTATGGTAGCACCAAAGTACTGACAGATATAAATATGGATATTAAAAAAAATTGTATAACTGCTATAATAGGTCCCTCTGGATGTGGAAAATCTACATTTCTAAGAACTTTTAACCGTATGAATGAGCTTCTGCCGGGCACAAGTATAGAAGGCGAAGTAATAATTGATGGTTTTGATATATACAGGGACAATATTGATGTTGTTGATTTAAGAAAAAAGATCGGGATGGTTTTTCAAAGACCAAATCCTTTTCCAAAATCTATCTACGAAAATGTTATTTACGGTCCCAGATTGCATAAAAGATATACGAGGAGCCAGCTTGATTTAATTGTAGAAAACAGCTTAAAAAGAGCTGCGCTGTGGGATGAAGTAAAGCATAAATTGAATACAAATGCTCTGGATCTTTCGGGAGGACAACAGCAGAGGTTATGTATTGCAAGGTTGCTTGCTGTAAATCCAGAGGTGATACTTATGGACGAGCCTGCATCTGCACTTGACCCAATTTCAACACAGAAAATAGAGGATTTGATGGATGAACTAAAAGATAATTATACTATAATAATAGTTACCCATAATATGCAGCAGGCTGCAAGAGTATCACAAAGAGCTGCCTTTCTTCTAACAGAAAAAATAGGGGAACCAGCAACCCTGATTGAATATGATGATACACACAAAATATTTACTAATCCTGGAGATAAAAGAACAGAAGATTATATAACCGGGAGATTTGGTTAATTTCATATTTAGTAGTTGATTTATATTTATTTTGACATATAGTAATTCATACAATATAATACCTCAATTAAATGAAATGAGTTACCTGTAACCTCAATACTAAAAATACCATTATAGATTCAGAAATTAGGAGAAATAAGCTTATGAAAGAGTACCGTCTTACCAGAGAAGGTTATGAAAAATTAAAGAAAGAAAAAGAAGATCTCATAAATAATAAGCGCAAAGAGATAGCTGAAAGGTTAAAAGAGGCAAAAAATTTAGGTGGTGACCTGACAGAAAATTCTGAGTATGATGATGCTAAAAATGAACAGGCCTTTATAGAAGGTAGAATAAAGCAGATAGATGATATTTTAAATAATTGTGTAATTATAGATGGAAAGGGCAATAAAGGCACTGTAGATCTGGGTTCGATTGTGGTAGTAAAAGATGTTGATAAAAAAAGTGAAAAAGAATTTAAAATAGTTAGTTCAATAGAATCCAGCCCCGAAGAAAGTAAAATTTCGGATGAATCGCCAATGGGAATGGCTTTGATTGGCAAAAAAGTAGGCGAAGAAGTCATAGTTAAGACTCCTACAGATACGAGAAGATTTGAGATAATAAGTATTAAATAAGTGTCTGGTCAGGCCCGGCCAAAAATGATTAATCAAATGTCAAATATACAATTATAATTATTTCAGGCAATGAATAATAAAAAAGATAATAATTTAGATAGATCAAATACAGATAATGAAATAAGTGCCAGGCTACTGGACTCTGAAAAAGAATATTTATTGGAATTTGAGGAGCCGCTTGCTGAGCCCCTTAAGAAAAAACTTGAAAAAGTAAAAGAATTAAAAAAAGATGGCAAAGATCTATATAAAAGCCGCTTTGAAAAAAATACTGATATAGCAAACATAAAAGCAAAATATCCAGATCTTAAAGCAGGCGATAGAGATGAAACTGTTTTTAAGATAGCCGGAAGAGTGATGAGTTTTAGAAAGCACGGTAAGGCTACTTTTGCTGATATAAGAGATTTTATGGATAAAATCCAGCTATATGTAAGTCAGAGAGAAGTCGGCGACAGGATGTATGAAGAGTTTTTGGATATAGATATAGGAGATTGGATAGGTGTAGAAGGTAATGTCTTTGTAACCCATACCGGCGAGCTTTCAATAAATGTTTTAAAGTTTGAACTTTTAAGCAAAGCTATAAGGATACTTCCGGAGAAATGGCATGGTCTGAAAGATATAGAAATAAGATATCGGCAGAGATATCTGGACTTTATCGTTAATCCTGAAGTAAAGAAAATATTTTTGACGAGAATTAAAATAATAGATGCGATAAGGGAGTTTTTAAGAGGCCGTGGATTTAGTGAAGTGGAAACACCTATGCTACAGCTAATACCGGGAGGTGCTGCAGCCAGGCCTTTTATAACCCATCATAATGCTCTGGATATTGACCTTTATCTAAGAATCGCTCCTGAATTATATTTAAAAAGATTAATAGTAGGAGGATTCGAGAAGGTCTTTGAATTAAACAGGAACTTTAGAAATGAAGGAATATCTTATAAACACAATCCGGAATTTACCATGCTGGAATTTTATCAGGCATATGCGGATTATAATGATATGATGGACTTAACCGAAGAACTTATAAAATTTGTTTCCATGCGATCCACAGGTAAATTAACAACAACTTATAAAGGGAATGAAATCAATCTTGATGGAGAATGGGAAAAAATAACAATGCTTGATGCCATCCACAAGTTTGGAGGGGTTAAGTTAAGTTTTGATAATACTATAGAGGAGTTGTTTTTAAAAGCAAAAGAACTTGAAATTGAAGTTGATAAAAGCATGGGAAAAGGAAAGATTATAAATAAAATATTCGAAACTCTTGTTGAACCTGAACTTATACAACCAACTTTTATAAAAGATTATCCGATAGATATTTCTCCTCTGGCAAAAAAGCATCCAGAGAATGAGAATCTGGTTGAAAGGTTTGAATTGTTCATTGGAGGAGAAGAAATCGCAAATGCATTTTCAGAGTTAATTGACCCTGTAGAACAACTTTCAAGATTCAAAAGCCAGGTGAAGAGCAAATTTGAGGAGGAAAGAATTACAGGTAGAATTGATATAGATTATTTAAAAGCTCTGGAGTATGGGATGCCCCCTACCGGTGGAGAAGGAATTGGTGTTGATAGACTGATTATGTTGCTAACCAACAGCAATTCCATAAGAGATGTAATTCTTTTTCCCCTTTTAAGACCCGAATCATAATAAACTGCCCGGTAATATAGTATAATATTAGATGAGATATAATATAATTTGACATGGGTTTATTCTTGTGGAAAAGATGATATAATTTCTTATTCAAAATAAATTCAGAATGAAAAAAATTACTCAGGAATGGTGACCGAAATATGAAATGTGATATTTGCAATAATAATGAAGCAGTTATTTGTTTAATAAAAATTCAGGGAAACGATGTGGAAAGAGTAAATATATGCAGAGAATGCGCGAGAGAGCTTTCCCTTTTGGATGGTGTGGAATTATATAATGACCCAACTGCAGCTCTTTATAAATTATTACAGATGGATAATACAGTAAATAATTCATCGGGAAAGAGTAAAATTTTTAAGAGTCTGGATACAAGGAAGAATTTAAAATGCTCTTATTGCGGAATAGATTTAAAAACAATAAAGAGAACCGGCAGGGTAGGCTGTAGCAACTGCTACATCGAGTTTAAAAATATATTGTTTCCCGTAATAAAGTCTATTCAGGGAAGTCTTGAAAATAAAGGCAAGATACCTGTAAATACAAGCAAGAAAATAAGGCTTGAAAAAAGCATAAGGGACCTTAAAAGAAAGTTGCAGAATGAGATAACAATTGAGAACTTTGAGGAAGCAGCAAAAATAAGGGACAGAATTAAGAGATTGGAGAAAAATATATATGGCAGGTGATAAATTTTATTTTCTCGAAAACAAAGTAGAAAATAAAAGAGGTCGGGATGAATATAATCCTGATGGAATCATTTTAAATACAAAAATAATGCTGTCGAGAAATCTTGTCGGCCAGAAATTTGTGGATGCAAGTAGCGGCAGCGAAAAAAATGCTATACTTGATAGGGTAAGGAAATCTGTAAGTGATATAAAGGAATTTGAAGATTTACATTATCATAAGATTAGAAACCTGAAGGGCATTCAGAAGGATTTAATTTTTAGAGAATATATGATAGAAGAAGATGTAGCAAATAAAGTTCAGGGCAGGGGATTATTTATAAGACCAGGATTAAATTCAGGGGTGAGAACTGCAATAATTGTAAACCATGAAGACCATATAAAAATTCAGGGTACTTCTCCTGGCCTGAATATCAGGAGGGTTTATAAGGAAGTTACTGGTATTGAGAAATGTCTGGAAAAAAAATTAAGTTTTGCTTTTGATGATAAGCTTGGATATCTTACGGCAAGTCCATTTAATCTGGGTACTGCTTTAAGAATAACTGTTGTTGCTCATCTTCCAGTACTGGCAATAAGCCCTAAAATCGGGGATTTTGTAAAAAAAATAAATAATATCGGATGCCAGATAAATAGTTATTTTTCCGGACAACCTGAAATAGTCGGGAATTTATTCGAGATTTCTAACCGGATAACGCTTGGTAAGGGTGAGAAGGATATAATTAAAGAAATGCAGGCAATTTGTCTGGGCATAATTGAAGATGAGCAGGATGCGAGAAAACAATTAAAAAAAGATGATTTTCTTGGAATTGAGGATAATATCTACCGCTCCTTTGGTTTGCTAAAATATGCTAAAATATTATCATATGAAGAAGCACTGGAGTTATTATCAATAATAAGACTGGGTCTTGATATGAATATGATAGATGGCGTATATGATTTTGATTATTTCGAGATGGTAAATAAAATAACCAGCTCCCGTATCATGCTTGATATGGAAATAAGTGGTGAAATAAGTGATGACAGGCTTGATTTGTTAAGAGCTGAAATTATCAGAAAAAAGATTTTAAAGGAAGTTGATTAAATGTTTGAGAGGTTTACAGACAGAGCAAGAAAAGTAGTAATTCAGGCTCAGGATGAGGCAAGGTTTTTAAAACAGAATTATATAGGTACTGAGCACATTCTTCTTGGTCTGATTGATGATAAAGAAGGAATTGCTGCCAGAGTTTTTTATGAGTTAAATGTATCGCTTGAAGAAATAAGAGCTGCGGTAAAAGAAGTAATTACTGAAGGCACTTCTGAATCATATGAACATATACCTTTTACACCAAGAGCTAAAAAAGTACTTGAGCTATCATTAAGAGAAGCCCTGCAAATGGGACATAATTATATAGGTACCGAGCATATACTTCTGGGTCTTTTAAGAGAAGGCGAAGGCGTCGCTGCCAGAGTTTTAAATAGTCTTGGAATAACGCTGGATATTGTAAAAGAAAAAATAAAAGAAATTTTAAGTGAGCAGCCTTATTATTCAGAATCAGGGTCGGGGAAAACAGTAATTGAAAAGAGCCAGAAAAAACAGCTTAAAATGCTCACGCAGTATGGCAAGGATTTAACTTTACTGGCAGAGGAAGACAAACTCGATCCACTGATCGGAAGAAAAAAAGAAATTGACAGAATAATTCAAATACTTTCAAGAAGAACCAAAAATAATCCAGTACTAATAGGCGAGTCTGGAGTTGGAAAAACTGCTATTGTGGAAGGGCTTGCACAGTTAATAAGCTCTAAAAAAGCTCCTTCGAATATTGTGGGCAAGAGAATATTTACTCTTGATCTTGGTTCACTGGTTGCAGGGTCCAGATACAGGGGAGACTTTGAAGAAAGGTTAAAAAAAGTACTGGCAGAAATTAAGGAAGATGGAGATATTATACTTTTTATTGATGAAGTTCATACTCTTGTAGGCGCAGGAGCTGCAGAAGGTGCCATTGATGCAGCAAGCATATTAAAACCCGTGCTTGCAAGGGGTGAGATACAGGCTATCGGGGCTACTACAATAAATGAATATCGTAAATATATTGAAAAAGACAAAGCACTTGAAAGAAGGTTCCAGCCCGTCTTTATAAATGAACCTACAGTATATGAAACAATTGAAATATTAAAAGGTCTCAGAGGGAAATATGAATCATTTCATGATCTTACAATAACTGACGAGGCAATAGTAGCTGCTGCGAAGTTATCTTATCGTTATATAAATGACAGGTTCCTGCCTGATAAAGCTATAGACCTGATTGATGAAGCTTCATCCCGGGTCAGGATCAGAGCATTGACTGCACCTCCGGACCTTAAAGAAGCTGAAGCAAATATTGAAAAAATTGTACATGAGAAGAAAAAAGCAATAGAATCCCAGGATTTTGAAAAAGCAGCACAGCTTCGTGATAAGGAGAAGCAGCTTCTGAAAGAAAAAAGAGAAATTGAGGACGATTTAATCAGGACTAAAAAAACCAGTAAGGAATTAGTTGGTGAGAATGAGATAGCAGATGTTCTGGCTAACTGGACAGGTATCCCTGTACATAAACTGACATCAGGTGAGTCTGCTAAATTATTGAGAATGGAGGAAGAACTTCACAAAAGAGTTGTGGGACAGGATGAGGCAATAAAGACAGTGTCTATGGCTATAAGAAGGTCACGTTCAGGCTTAAAAGACCCAAAAAGACCGATAGGTTCATTTATGTTTCTTGGCCCTTCAGGTGTTGGTAAAACAGAGCTTGCGAAAACTATAGCGGAATTCTTATTTGACAAGGAAGAAGCTCTGATACATATTGATATGTCAGAATATATGGAAAAACATTCTGTCTCTAAATTAGTTGGTTCCCCTCCTGGCTATGTAGGTTATGACGAAGGAGGTCAGTTAACCGAAATGGTAAGGAGAAAGCCATACAGTGTGATTCTTCTTGATGAGATAGAAAAAGCACACCCTGATGTTTTCAATATATTGCTTCAGATATTTGAAGAAGGTCATCTTACTGATTCGCAGGGGAAAAGAGTTGATTTTAAGAATACAGTAATCATAATGACTTCAAATCTTGGAGCGAGAGAAATCCAGAAAAACACTCCTATGGGATTTAAAACTGTAAATAAAGAAAATTTATCCTATGATGAGATAAAAGAAAAAGTAATGAGTGAATTAAAGAAAGCTTTCAGACCGGAGTTTCTTAATAGAGTTGATGAAGTAATAGTATTTCATAAATTACAGAAACAACATATTTACAGTATCATGGATTTGATGATCGCAAAGGTACAGCAGCAGCTTGAACTCCAGGGTATACTAATTGAACTCAAAAAAAGTGCAAAAGATCTGCTTTTGGAAAAAGGCTATGACTCTTCAATGGGTGCACGTCCAATGAGAAGGACCATCCAGAATCTAATAGAGAACCCTCTTTCTGAAAAACTGATAAGCGGTGAAATTAGATCTGGTCAGAAAGTAGAGATAAGTGCTAAAGATAAAAAAATGTATTTTGAAATTAAGAATATAGACAGTGGTAGTGTGCTAAAAGTTTGATTTTAAAAAGTGCCAATGAATAAAAGAGAAGAATTATTAATCGAATGTCTTAAAAAAATAGCTCCCGGTACCGACCTGAGGCTGGGTATAGAATACATACTTCAGGGGAAAACAGGCGGTCTGATTGTTGTAGGGGATTCGGAAGAGGTTTTAAAGCTTGTAAATGGTGGATTTTATATAGGATGCAGTTTTACACCAACAAAATTTTATGAACTTGCAAAAATGGATGGTGCAATAATTCTGAGTTCTGATGCAAAACGTATTTTATATGCCAATACGCACCTCTTTCCTGACCCTGGTATCAGCACATCTGAAACAGGGACGAGGCACAGGACTGCGGAGAGAGTGGCAAAGCAAACCAATACTCTTGTTATTTCTATTTCAATGAAAAGAGATGTAGTTACAATATATAAAGGTGATATAAAATACATGCTCGAAGAGACAAGAGTTATCCTGGCCAGAGCAAATCAAGCGCTCCAGACGCTTGAAAAATATAAAGAGGGATTGGATGAACTTATTTTTAGTCTGACTATAAAAGAGCTGGAAGATGTTGTAACTCTTTTTGATGTTGCAAACATACTGCAGAGATCCAGTATTGTCCAGAAAACAGAAAAAGAAATTAAGAAATATATATATGAGCTGGGAATAGAGGGAAGACTTTTAAAAATGCAGGTAGAGGAATTAATGGCTGGTGTAGTCAGCGATTCTTTGAATATTATAAGTGATTATGTTCATCTTAATGTTAACGATGAACCGGCTGAAATAAAGGATAAAATAAATCTATTAAGTGAGAAAGAATTACTTGAGCTCGGGAATATTGCAAAAATTCTGGGTTATGAGGTTGAAGGTAGTTTAAGAGAATTTAATATGCATCCGAGAGGTTTCAGGATTATCAACGAAGTAATAAGGCTTCCTCATTCAACTGTTATAGCTTTAATAGAAAAATTCGGGAGTTTAAAGGGTATCATGGATGCATATGCAGAAGAATTATCAGAAATAGCGGGAATGGGTAAAAATAGAGCCAGATCTTTACATGATAAACTGGAAAAGTTTGCAGAATACTATTTGTATAATGAGCCCTACAATAGAAAAAGAGGAATAATTCCGAAAATTAGTATATGATAATTGCCGGGATATTGTTCTGTTTTTACTATTTAGATTTCACTGATAACAGGTTTTCAATAATTTCTTTTGATAATAATTTATGAATGTAGCGATAATTACAGCAGCCGGAAGAGGTATAAGGTTTAAGAGCAATATCAACAAGCAATTTTTAGATATTTATGGGAAACCTATACTGGCTCACACTATTAGTGCTTTTCAAAACTCTTCAAAAATAAAAGAAATTTATATTTCAATTCCTGAAGATTATCTTAAATTCTGTCAGAAAAATATCATCGAAAAATATTCATTTACAAAAGTAAAAAAACTGGTATTTGGTGGAGACAGCAGGCAGGAGTCCGTATATAATGCGCTTAAAGAGGTGTCTTCTTCTACCAGAATGGTATCTATTCATGATGGTGTGAGGCCGCTTATAACTACTGAAGAAATAAATCTCTTAATAAACACACTGGTAAGAGAAAACAAGAAAAATAGCAAAATAAAAGGGGTTATACTGGCGGCGCCTGTGATGGAAACTGTAAAAGTAACAGATGGTAACATCATAGAAAGGACCATACCAAGAGACACTGTATGGCATGCTCAAACTCCACAGACTTTTTTTTATGAGGATATTTTAAAGGCACATAATAAAGCATTAGAGGATGGTTTTATCGGGACAGATGACGCATCTCTGGTGGAAAGAATGGGTTTAAAAGTTTATGTGGTAAGAGGGAAGCGCGAGAATATAAAAATAACAACACCTCTTGATTTATTTCTTGCAGAGCTTGTTATGGTCAGAAACGGGAGGAAAAGAAACGGAAGAAAAAGAAGGAGTTAAATTTAATATATAAAAATATATAAATAGTTCATATAATTCATATAAACAAAAAATAAAGGAAAAACTGATTATGAGAACCGGACTGGGATTTGATGTACATGAATTTAAAGCAGGCAGAAAACTTATACTTGGCGGGGTGGAGATAGAGTATAATATGGGGCTGGCAGGTCATTCTGATGCAGATGTTCTGGTGCATTCTATAATGGACGCTATTCTGGGAGCCTGTGGTCTTGGAGATATAGGGGTTCATTTTCCAGATACTAATATGAAATATAAAGATATTTCCAGTCTCATTTTACTGGAAAAGGTGAGAAAAAAAATGGAGGGTAAAAAATATAGTATTGTAAATGTAGACTCTATTCTTGTAATCCAGGAACCGAAAATATCAAAATATATCCCGGAAATGAAAGAAAATATAGCCCTGGCTCTAAAGATAAATAAAGATGATATAAATATAAAAGCAACTACTACCGAGGGTCTCGGCCCCTGTGGAAGGGGTGAAGGAGTTGCTGCCTGCAGTGTGGTTTTACTAAAATAACTATACTTCAAATTCTGATATAAGTTATATTATATATTATGGGACTGTAAGTTCACATGTATGGAAAATTTTTCATAATTTAAACTATTTTATTATTAACTTACAATTTATAGATTGTATTCTGTAATTATAAAAAAATGGAGTGAAAATTATGCCTCGTTTTAGATTTGCACCATCGCCAACAGGAGGTCTGCACATAGGAACAGCAAGGACTGCCCTGTTTAACTGGCTTGCCGCAAGAAGTATGAAAGGGCATCTGGTCTTGAGGATAGAAGATACTGATGTGAAGAGGTCAAAAGGCTTTTACGAGAAATCTATAATCAAGGATTTAGAATGGCTTGGGCTTGAGTGGGACGAATTCTACAGACAGAGCGATAGGATTAAAATATACAGGGAGTTTGCACAGAAATTACTGGATCAGAATAAAGCCTACAGATGTTTCTGCACCCCTGAAAGGCTTGAAAAACTTAAAAAAGATCAGTATGCAGCAGGTAAAATGTCAAAATATGATAATAGATGCAGGGAGCTTTCTCCTTCGGAAATTGAAAAAAACTTAAAGGAAGGTAAAAAGTTCGCAATAAGATTTAAAGTAGATACTGATAGAGAAATTACTTTTAATGACTTAATAAGGGGAAGTATAGTTTTTAATCCCGATACTATAGGAGATTTTATAATCATTAAATCAGACGGTACGCCATCCTACAACTTTGCAGTTGTAGTGGATGATGGTGACATGAAGATCACTCATGTTTTAAGAGGAGAGGACCATATAACAAATACCGCAAGGCAAATCCTTTTATTTGAAAGTCTCGGATTCAGACAGCCCTTTTTTGCACACCTCTCTATGATACTTGGCAGAGATGGTTCAAAGCTGAGTAAGAGACATGGTGCTACAACAATTTCCGAGTTCAGGGAAGAAGGTTATCTGGCTGAAGCTATGGCAAACTATCTATCGTTGCTTTCATGGTCTCCCGGAGATAATGAAGAGATATTCAGTATAAGGGATGTTGTAGACAGATTCAGGATACAGGATATATCCAGAAGTCCGGCTATATTTGATGTGGATAAATTAAAATGGATAAACGGTATTTATATAAGAAAAAAAACCCCTGAAGAACTGGCAGATCTTTGCATGCCCTATTTAATCAGAGACAAAATAATAAGCAGGGAGGATAAAGAAAATCCAGAAGTAATGAGGAAAATTTTAAGAGGCGCAAAAGCGTTCCGCGATAATTTGAAAGTTCTGGGCGATTTTCCTTTTTATATGAAAGATTTTTTTAGTGATGTAATTACAGATTACAGTGCAGAATCAATTGAAGTTTTAAGACTCGATACTTCTAAAGTTGTAATAGGTAGTTTTCTAAAAGTTCTTGAGAACAGATACAAATCTTTTGACAATAGTATTGATATAGATTTAAATGAAGAGCAGTGCAGGGAACTGATTAATCTGGTTGCAGAAAATCTTAAAGAACAAAAAATAAAAGGCCGGTTGCTATATATGCCCATTAGAGTTTCTCTTACAGGTAAAACACATGGCCCGGAGTTACCAGATGTTATTTCTATAATAGGTTTAAAAAATAGTATTCAAAGAGTTAAACAAACATTAGAATATATAAAAAGCAATAGCCTGTGATTTTAAAAAAATTTTAACTTAATAATTTAATTTATATTTATAATCGGCAGGTAGAGTCATGGGATTAATAGCAGAATTAAAAGATCTTGTAAGGGCTGCAAAAGAGAGAGACCCGGCTGCGGTAAGTACTGCAGAAATTATATTTACTTATTCAGGTGTACATGCAGTCATGAATCATAGAGTGGCACACTGGCTTTACAGACATAAAGTGCCTTTTATCCCGAGGTGGATGTCCCAGTGCAGCAGATTCTTTACCGGGATAGAGATTCATCCAGCGGCAAAGATAGGAAGAGGTTTTTTTATAGACCATGGTATGGGAGTTGTAATAGGTGAAACAACTGAAATTGGTAATAATGTTACCCTTTATCAGGGTGTAACACTTGGCGGCACAGGGAAAGAAAAAGGCAAGCGGCATCCCACAATTGGTAATAATGTAGTTATTTCTGCAGGGGCAAAGGTACTGGGTTCTATTACAATTGGAAATAATGTTATTATAGGGGCAGGAGCAGTGGTTATTAAATCTGTTCCCGATGGATGTACTGTGGTAGGAGTTCCGGGAAGAATAGTAAGAGTTGGAGGGGAGAAGGTTCTGTCAGATGAATTTCACAGAATGAATCTGCCTGATCCTATTAGTGAGATTTTAAGTGATTGCTGTGCAAGAATAGATTTTCTGGAAAAAGAAATAAAAAAGTTAAAGGAAGAAAATAAATAATATCTATAATATCTATAGCTCAAAATTTTAATAAATAATATCATAATTTAGAATTTTACTAAGTATATTTTGGGTCAAAATTCCAATAAGTAAGTAGTATTGATTCTATAAATTTATAAAATAACAAAATCGACAGAGAAATAATTTAATGCCGGGAGGATGCAGGTGAGTCTAAAAGTTTATAATACTCTTCACAGAAAAAAAGAGTTGTTTGAACCTATAAATGAAGGTCTGGTTAAAATGTATGTGTGCGGGCCTACTGTCTATAACTATATCTCGATAGGCAATACAAGACCTATTGTAGTATTTGATATGGTGCGGAATTATCTTCAGTATCTGGGTTACAGTGTAGAATATGTTCAGAATATTACAGATATTGAAGATAAAATAATAAAGAAAGCACAGGAGGAAAAAGTAGATTTCAGGGTTATAACCTCAAGGTATATAAATGCTTTTCTGGAGGACCTGAGAAATCTTGAGATTGGTCAGGTGAGCAGTATGCCGCTGGCTACCGAGTCGATTGATGAAATAATACAATTTATAGAAAGAATCATTAAAAATGGTTATGGATATGTGGTAGATGGTTCTGTTTATTTTGATGTAGCCAGGTTTCCGGATTATGGGAAACTTTCGGGGCAAGATATAGATGAAATGAGAAATACTGAAGATGATGGTTTTTCAAAGAGAAATAAAATTGACTTTGCTTTATGGAAGAAAGCCAGAGAAGGGGAGCCGTCCTGGGATAGCCCGTGGGGGAAGGGCAGACCCGGCTGGCATATTGAGTGTTCTGCAATGTCGACATCATTGCTGGGCAGGCATATTGATATCCATGGTGGTGGTATGGATTTAATATTTCCACACCATGAAAATGAGATTGCACAGTCTGAGGCGGCCTTTCCCGGTGAAGGTGATTTTGTGAAATACTGGTTACACAATGGGATGATAGAAGTAAAGAAGGAAAAAATGTCAAAATCACTGGGGCTTGAGGAAAACTGGATTTTAAAAAATCTTCTTAAAATTTATTCTCCAAATGTTATAAAAATGTATATTCTTACCACTCATTACAGAAGTCCGCTCGAATTCAGTATGGAAAAATTAGAAGAAGCGGGTAAAGCGCTGGAAAAAATTGTAACCACTCTGAAGAATATCGATTTTCTTATAAAGCATGATGCTTGTTCCGGTGAAATAGAAGAAGAGAAAGAGAGTGATAAAAGAATTGCTTTGAGACTGGAATCATATATAGAAGATGTTGAAAATAGTTTCAGGGAGTCAATGGATGATGATTTTAATACTGCAAAAGCAATTGGAGATATTTTTGAATTTATAAAGAATATAAACAGCATAATACAAAAATCCGATTTTAAAGCCAGCCCCTCTATAAAGAAAAATTTGAGCAGTGCATCTGATAAAGTAAAGGAACTGGGTATGGTTCTCGGCCTAAATTTTTCAAAAGAAATTTTAAAAATGACAGAAGATGTGGAAGCTGAAATAAAAATAACAAAAGACGAAATAGAGAATAAAATAAAAGAAAGAGAAGTTGCAAGAAAAGCCGGTGATTATAAAAAAGCTGATGATATAAGAAATTATCTGTATGGTAAAGGTATAATACTTGAAGATAGAAAAGAAGGCACTATATGGAAAACTGTAGATATTAAAAAATGATAAAAATTATATGTAATGACCGGAAATAAAAATATAAATTATGAATATATAGCAGGGATAAACCCTGTTTATTCTTTAATTACAGGAAATGCTGGCAGAAGGAAAATATATAAAATCATAATTAGTAGTCAGAGGGAGAATGACAGAAGAATAAGGAATATAATTCTGGAAGCAGAGAATAGAAATATTATTATAGAAAAATTTAGCCCCGACCGGTTTTATGATGTTTCTCCAAAAAACATAAATTCCCAGGGCATTCTGGCTGTTGTCTCTCCATATAATTACGCAGACCTTGATAACTGGATCAATAAAATAACTGATGAAAGAAAAAAAACTGGAAGATGTGAAAGCAGGCTGGTAATACTTGACGGTATAACAGATGCGGGCAATTTTGGCTCAATAATAAGAAATTGCGGTGCATTCGGTTCCGATGGTATTATTGTTCCAAAAAGAAGAAGCGTGGCACTGAATGAAAGAATCAGTAAGATTTCTGCAGGGGCACTTGAAAGAGTAAGAGTATTTAGAGAAGTAAATCTTGTAAAGACTATAAAGAAATTAAAAGATAATGGATTCTGGATTTATGGGACTACCCTGAATGTAACGCCGGAAGTTAAATACCTGAGCGAAGTTGACTTTGCTTTCCCGATGGCTCTTGTTCTGGGAAGTGAAGATAAGGGCATTAGCAGATTGGTCAGTGAAAATTGTGATATTATGATTTCAATAAAATTAAGCGGTGACGTTCAGTCCCTAAACGTATCAGTTGCCAGCGGTATTATTTTATACAGGATTCAGGAGCAAATTGAAAAAGCAAAGTTTTAACGAGAATTTAATTATAATAGATGGCCATAATTTTATATTTAACTTTTTTAAGGCCAGTAAATTAAGCAAAGAAAATATAGAATATATAAAAGAAAAACTGATAAATGATCTGTCCCTTTACAGAAGTCAAAAAAATTGTGATCTAATTGTCGTTTTTGATGCCAGAAACAGTGAGAATCAGAGAAGAAGCATCAAGACTGTTGATGGAGTAATAGTTATCCATTCCAGAAAAAATGAATCAGCTGACATGGTAATTGAAGAACTGGTAGGAAAAAAAGCAAAAGCTTCAAGAGCTCTGGATAAAAAAGAAGGATATAATAAAATTTTTGTGGTTACTTCAGATTACCCCCAGCAGAAAGTAGTGTTCAGAGAAAATGTTTATCGTAAATCCTGCAGGGAATTCCAAGCAGAATTAAGCTTTTTAAAAAAAGAGATAATGCAAAAAATGACCTCTTTAAATGAGGAGTCCGATAAAAAATTCCTTACTGTGGAGAAAAAGTTAAGCAGCAAAAGCAGAAAGAAACTTTTGGAGCTACGTAAAAAAATTAATAAATGATTATTTTAAAAAAAATTCTTCTGTTTATCTTAATAATTTTTATCAGCCTGTCTTATAGTTGTGGTCTTTATTATGATTACGATGATACTGCTACTTATGATACTTATAATTACTCTCATACAGATGCTGATAATGAAGTCATAGATGGTAGTACGATTGGTAATGCAGATAATGAAAAAATCAGTGTAAATAATGCAGGAGCAGGAGATAAGATTACCATGAAAACAGACAGTGGGACAGGCAATGGAAGTAGCACAGAAGCAGGAAGTGGAAATAATGCAGGAGCTACAGGGACAGAAGGCACTGATATTAATGGTATAACCAGTGGTTTAAGAGATGGGGTAAACGATGAATTAGATGCAGTCAGTAGTGACAGTGCTTTAATAGTTAAAGAAGTCATAGATGGAGATACAATAATACTTTCAGATGGAAGAAGGGTAAGGCTTATTGGAATAAATACTCCCGAGCACGGGATGTATTTTTATGAGGAGGCAAAAGAAGCTCTTGAAATAATAGTCCTCGGGGAAAAAGTACTTCTTGAAAAAGATGTATCTGAAAGGGATCAGTATGGAAGACTTCTAAGATATGTATATATGGGTGATTTGTTTGTTAATCTGGAAATGTTAAAAAGAGGATTTGCCAATGTATATACATATCCGCCTGATGTGAAATATATGAATGAGTTTCTGGAAGCTGAAAGGTATGCAAGAGAAAATAATCTGGGGTTATGGTTAAAATCGGATTCCGCGAGTGTGGAAATATACATAAATTATGATGCACCGGGTAATGATAACATTAATTTAAACGGAGAATATGTAATGATAAGAAACACAGGAAAAGAAATTATTGATATATATGGCTGGACAATTAAAGACAGTGCTACCAGTATATATAAGTTTGGCAGATATCTTTTTAAACCCGGCGAAATCATCTACCTTTTCACAGGAAGCGGAAAAGATGGTGAAGGTAAATTTTACTGGGGGAGCCCTAAACCGGTATGGAATAATAAACATGATACTCTTTATTTAAGGGATAGAGATGGCCTTCTTGTAGAGATTTATGATTATTAATTAAATTGGTCTGTTATTCATCTCTTCTTCAATGAAGTGGGTATGAATATTCCCCTTCTGAAAATTCTTGTTCTGTATAATTTTTTTGTAAAATGGTATTGTGGTTTTAATTCCCTCTATTTTAAATTCATCAAGAGCGCGTTTTGACCTCAAAATTGCTTCATCTCTTGTCCTGTCCCACACTATAAGCTTGGCTATAAGAGAATCATAAAATGGCAAAATTTCGCAGCCTGGTTGCACAAAAGTATCTACTCTTATGCCAGGCCCACCCGACGGTAAAAAATTAGTTATCTTTCCCGGGCAGGGTTTAAAGTCATTATCAGGGTCTTCTGCATTAACTCTAAACTCTATGGAATGGCCCCGGTAATTATAATTTTCACCTGTGTTATCGACTATCTCTCCTGCAGCAATCTTTATCTGTTCTTTAACCAGGTCAATTCCTGTTATCATTTCAGTTACAGGGTGCTCTACCTGGATTCGTGTATTTACTTCAATAAAATAAAAATTGCCCTGCTCATCCAGCAAAAATTCTATGGTTCCAAGATTTTTATAATTTATTGCTTTTGCTGCCCGTACCGCAAATTCACGCATTAATTTAACCGTTTTAGGAGGTAGATTCACTGCAGGGGCTTCTTCGATAAGTTTCTGGTGTCTTCTTTGTATCGAACATTCTCTTTCCCCCACACATATTATATTACCGTAATTGTCTGCAATTATCTGGAATTCAATATGTCTTGGTCTTGATATATATTTTTCTATGTAAACCTCTGGCTTTCCGAAGGATGATTCTGACTCTGATTTTGCAAGGGGGAAATAATTAAGAAGTTCGTTTTTGTTATTACAAATCCTCATCCCCTTGCCGCCTCCACCAAATGATGCCTTTATGACAACCGGGTAACCAAGGTGCTTTCCTAATTTTAATGCTTTTTTTATATTTTCTACGTTTCCCGATGACCCGGGAATAACAGGTATTTTATTCTGCTGCATTACTTCTATGGCCTTTGATTTATTTCCAGCAAGAGAGATTGTTTCAGAAGGAGGCCCTATAAAAACAAGGTTGTTTTGCTGGCATTTATTTACAAACTCTGGATTTTCTGCAAGAAATCCATAACCCGGGTGAATGGCATCGCACTTCATTACAAGTGCGGCTGAGATTATGTTATCCATATTAAGATAGCTTTTTGAAGGTGAGGGAGGCCCTATACAGATACTTTTATCCGATAATTTTACATGAATGGAATTTTTATCTGCTGTTGAGTATGCAGCAACACATTCAATACCCAGTTCCCTGCATGCTCTAATTATCCTTACTGCAATTTCTCCCCTGTTTGCTATAAGTATTCGTTTAAACATTAAATTATTTTTCGTCTTTTTTTATAATCATCAATACCTGATCAAACTCAACCGCATCCTCATTAGAGACAACTATATCTATTATCTGTCCATTACATTCAGATTTTATCTTATTCATAAGCTTCATGGCTTCTATTATACATAATGTGTCTCCTGCTTTAACCCTATCTCCTACTTTTACAAAAGGTGGGCTGCCAGGTGAAGGGGAAGAATAAAATATGCCTACAATTGGAGATTTTACCTCAACTAAACTATCGTCTGGCTTTTTTATTCCGGATTCCGATTTTTTTTCTTCTGCAACAGCTTTTTCTTCTATCTTATAGTGAGGATTATTTATAGAAATTTTAACTCCATCCACCTCAAGTTTAATTTCCTCTATGTTACTACTCTCAACAAGACTGGTTATCTCTCTTAGTTTTTTAATATCGAGATTATCAAGTTTTGAAACTGAACTGGATATAGTTTTACTGTAAGCAGGGTTTTCTATGTATATCATTTGTTCTCTTACCGGACGGGCTTTTTTCAGGCGTGCCTTTTTTTTCTCAAGAAATTTTCTTGTTTTTTCAGGGTAAAAACAATAACTTAATATATCTTCTTCTTTGTCCGAAAAGCTTACCAGCTCATTTCTGCATTGTTCATAAATTTCCTCGACTTTCAGGTTAATTTTAGCCCCGTTTCTTGTGG
This sequence comes from Actinomycetota bacterium, assembly GCA_028696435.1. GTDB lineage: Bacteria > Actinomycetota > Humimicrobiia > Humimicrobiales > Humimicrobiaceae > JAQVEM01. The sequence goes on from JAQVHC010000006.1 coordinate 22,052, forward strand.
TAGAGTCTTCCAGCTTTTCAATAATTTTTTTATCTATCTTTCCATTCAGTTTCCCAAAATATCCCAGTATCAATTTTTTAATTTCATCACACAATATTTCCCATCTGGAGTCAGAAATAACTGCGTTAAGTATGGCCTGGCTTCCTATAATCTGGCCCACAGGAGTTGCAAGAGTGGGATTTCCTATTTCTTTTTTAATTTTAAAAACTTCTTCAAGAACAGAATCCATCAAATCTATTTCACCAATTTCTGCAAGCTGGTTGCCTATGGTTGAAATTAGCCATCCCGGGAGAAGACTTTTATCAATACTATTGAGAATGAAATTAGCCGGCACAGAATCCCGTTTTATAAAAGGGTAGATATATTTTTTTATAATATTATCCAGCTGGACCAGTTTTGAATAATCCAGATTATGCGAAATATCTGTATCTTTCAGGCTTAAAATAAATGAAAAAACAGTATGATTGTATCCCATATACGATGAAGGTAGAAAACTTAAGTCAACACCATCGCAGCCGTTGTCACAGGCTTCAAAATAGTTAAGTATCTGAAGTCCTCTGAGGTCTGATGCGCTGAGGAATTTTGGTATATCAATTTTGTCGCTGAGTTTCCTGAAAATTTCTCCAGCCCTTGAAGGAATCAATGTTGATTCAACATCTTTTATACAGATACTGCTACAGCCATATTTTTTTAACTTGAGTGCATTTTTTACGTAAAAGTCTGTATCCTGGAAGCTGTCATATATAATTGTTCCCTGGCAGGAAGCCCCACTATCAGCTATCCCGGATATTATATACTTAAAATTGTCAAGGTCGTTTAAGGCATCATATACTCTAAAAATACTTATGCCATTGGCAATACACTGCCTTATAAATCTACTGATAATATCATTAGAATAATTATCAAGTCCACATAGATTTCTCGCACCGATGAGTATCTGGAGAGGAATTGATGGTACTTTATTTTTAATGTAAGTTGCAAGCCCAAGGGGGGAAAGCTTAATATTGCTTTCAAGAATTTTTTCAAAGCTGGCTCCTCCAAGTATTTCAAGACTGTCATATTTTATATCATTGATATGGCTCAGGATTATATCAAATGACTCCATATCCATATTTCTGATGTCTGTGTTCTGAAAGATCTCTCTTAATGTAATATCATTTATTTTTATTTTTTTCATTTCTTAATTTCATCGGAGTTATAATAATTACTGCTACAACTGCTTTTAGAAAATCTATTATAAGAAAAGGCCATGTTCCAAGTCTCCAGGTTCTGACCAGTATTTCTGATATTGTAGAGGTGGTATTTATACTGTAAAAGTAGCCCGATAGGTGGATGAATCCAAAAAGATGTATAAGCAACACACCGGCTACACAGGAAGCAATCCCTGCGGCATATAAAACAAATCTATTTGATAATCTGGATGTATGTGTGGAATTATTTTTTAATAAACTTTCATATATGTATCCGGTTACAAATGCAGCTGCTATAAACCCGGCTATATAACCACCTGTTGGCCCGGGAAGAGCAGTTGTTCCACTTTTAAATCCGCTAAAAACAGGAAGCCCGGCAAGACCAATAATTATATATAATGTCTGACTGATAAGCGCCCACCTGCTTCCCAGCAGGAGACCGGAAACCAGTACTGTGAATACCTGGGTAGTTACCGGTATCGGGGTAAAGGGTAAATATATAAATGAATTTGCAGAAATTGCCATAAGAGCTGCAAAGATAATTGAAAATGTTATATTCATGGTAAAATTGCTTGAGATTGCAATATCTGTGGTCGATAACTGGTCCGCACCACAGACACCAGTATTATAAAATTTGTTGTTCATAAAAATCTCTCTCCAGAATCAGGACGATGATTGAAATAGTTTTTTGTATAAAGTTGTATAAAATATAATTAAGATATAGCTTTACACCTGGTCCGATTATACTTAGCTTTTATTCATTTTTACAATCAATTTTCCGGGTTGTTCTTTAAGACGCTTGAGCATATATAAAGTTTCACTGCAATAAATACATAGAGTTTTAATTTAATGTCTACATATAATATTTTAGCTTTTTCTTTCTTTTTCTCTCTCTCGCTCTCTCTTAACATGTTATTAACGGCTCTTACTGATATCGTTTAGACTTGAAATAGTGAAACTATTAGAATACTGTCCCGTCTTTCTTATACATAGTTTCATAATAGTTCTATAATTAATAATCAAAATATTTAAATAGGGGGACTTATGAGATATTTTTTAACTGAAGAGCAACAGATGATTGTAGATATCTGCCGTACAATAGTAGAAGAGAGGATCATTCCTGTAAGAGCTGAACTGGATGAAAAGGAAATATTCCCCCGTGACATAATAGAAGAGATTGGCAGAAGTGATCTTTTCAGATTATTTATTCCGGAAGAATATGAAGGCATGGGAACTGGTATTTTTGAGATTTGCCTGGCTACCGAAGAACTCAGCCGGGGAGATATGGGTATTGCCACGTCTTTTGCTGCCTGTGGCCTCGGTATAATACCCATACTTATTGCGGGCAATGAAGAGCAAAAAGTAAAGTTTCTACCACAGGTTGCGAGTGGAAGTAAACTTGCAGCTTTTGGACTAACAGAAGCAGAAGCAGGAAGTGATGCAGGTAATATTAAAACTACTGCAAAAAAAGATGGCGATTTTTATATTTTAAACGGAACAAAGCAATGGATATCAAATGGTGGTGAGGCAGATATTTATACTGTATTTGCTATAACAGACCCCGGTAGAGGAGTCAGGGGAGCAAGCGCTATTATTGTAGAAAAAGGAACACCCGGATTTGAATTTGGAAAAAAAGAAAATAAACTTGGCATACGCAGCTCAGCAACAAGAGAGCTTATATTTACCGATTGCAGAGTACCTGAGGGGAACCTTCTGGGTAGTGAAGGAATGGGCTTTATAATAGCAATGAAGACTTTTGACCAGTCAAGACCGGTAGTGGGAGCACAGGCACTTGGAGTAGCCGAAAGTGCACTCGAAGAAGCACTAAATTATTCAAAGGTGAGAAAGCAATTTAATACTCCAATATCTTCTTTTCAGGCTATCCAGCATATGCTTGCTGATATGGCTACGAATATTGAAGCGGCAAGAGCTCTCGTGTACCATACAGCAAAAGTAATTGACAGTGGTGAAAAAAATGTCAGCCGTCTTTCTTCAATGGCAAAGCTTTTTGCGTCCGATATGGCAATGAAAGTTACTGTTGATGCTGTCCAGATACTGGGAGGCTATGGATATATGAAAGAGTATCCTCTGGAAAAAATGATGAGAGATGCAAAGATAACACAGATTTATGAAGGAACGAATCAGATTATGAGGAATATAATTGCTCTTGATCTGATAAAAAGAGGAGTTCTTTAAAAGAATTTTAAAGAGTAAAAGATGTTTTAAAAAAGCGGGTGATTAAAATAAAAATCGTAGTTTGTATAAAGCAGGTTCCGGCTACTACTGAAATAAAGATAGACCCCAAAACCAATACATTGATAAGGGAGGGGATAGAAAACATTATAAATCCTTTTGACTGTTATGCTATCGAGGAAGCAGTAAGAATAAAGGAAAGGCTTGGAGATCCAGATATTGAAGTAATTGCTATTACAATGGGGCCCTCCCAGGCTATAGAAATATTAAAAGAAGCTATCTCTGTAGGAGTGGATAAAGCCGTACTTCTTTCAGATAAAGCATTTGCAGGTGCGGATACCTGGGCAACTGCCACCACTCTGGCAAGAGCAATAAATAAAATAGGAGATTGCAGTCTTGTTTTACTTGGCAAACAAACTCTTGATGGGGATACCGGCCAGGTAGGTCCGGAACTTGCTCAGAAAATGGGTATCCCTTTTGTAGGATATGTAAGTAACATTCTTGAAATGGATCAAAATAAAATGAAAGTAAAAAGACTTATGGAAGACAGATATGAAACTTTTGAGATAAATCTTCCTTCTGCCATATCAGTGATAAAGGATATAAATGTTCCCAGGGTTCCTTCGCTCCGTGGTAAATTGAAGGCTAAAAATGCAGAAATTCCAGTATGGGGTGCTGAAAT
>JAQVHC010000078.1 GCA_028696435.1 Actinomycetota bacterium
TTAATACCAGATTACCGGTTTTTATTTCATTTTCACCAATTATAATAACAAAGCTATAGCCATTTTTTTCAGCTAATTTTATTTCTTTTTTTATACCCCTGTTATTAAAATTAATATCACATACTACTCCTGAGTCCCTGAGATATTTTAAAACTTTTAAAGAATGAAACTGGCATTTTCTATCCATAGCAATTATATAAATTCCGGGAAGATCCCTGCCCTTTTTATAGCTTAATTTTAACTGTTTCATTAGCATAATTATCCTATCTACACCAACCGCAAATCCTGTTGCCGGTAAATCAGGGCCTCCGAGCTCCTTTAATAAATTATCATATCTTCCTCCACCCCCAAGAGCATTTTGTTCACTTTTAAGGTCCTCAGAAATAATTTCAAAGACCGTTCCGGTGTAATAATCAAAACCTCTTACAAGAGTTTTATCAATTGTATAATCTATCTTCAATTCTTCTAAACATTCAAGTATTTCTTTAAACTTCTCTTTACAGTCATCACATAAAAATGGATATATTTCAGGTGAATCTTTTAAAATATTAATACATTCACTTTTTTTACAATCAAAAATTCTCATTGCATTTTTATCAAATCTATTCCTGCAATCGTCACAGAGCTTTTCTATCCGGGGTTCGAGGTATTTTTTAAACTCGATAAGAAATTTTTCTCTGCATTTGTTGCATCCTATACTGTTTACTTTAAATACGAGCTTCCTGAACCCAAGCTTTTCAAAAAGAGAATTTAAAATCCACATAATTTCTACATCTATAATCGGGTTATCCGTACCTATAGCTTCTACTCCTATTTGCCAGAATTCTCTCATTCTCCCTTTCTGCGGTCTTTCATATCTGAACATATTGCCTTCGTAAAAAAGCTTTAGAGGGAGATTTTCAACATACATTTTATTTTCTATTACAGCTCTGGCGATTGATGCTGTACCTTCCGGCCTTAATGTTAACGACCTGCCCTTTCTGTCCTGAAAAGTATACATTTCCTTACTGACTATATCGCTCCCCTCACCTATGCTCCTGCTAAAAACAGCAGTATGCTCAAATACAGGGGTTATTATTTCCTTATAATTAAATACTTCAAATATTTTCCGTGCGGTGCTGGATATATAATTTCTGTATTCTACATTTTCTCCATATATATCTGTTGTTCCTCTCGGACGGTTAATATTCAATACAAATCACCATTTTCCTTCTCACTTTTCTTTTATTTACCTGTTTAATTATTCAGTTATTTTATTATCCAGTCTAACTGTATGGCCCATCATTCATTTCATTATCAAACATCTATTTCATCATCAACCCCACTACCTGCTTTTAAAAAATCATCTCCAAGATAATAATTTGTCCTCAGCTCATATTCAAGTGTGCTTTCCTGTCCGTGGCCAGGATATATTTTTAGCCGGTAATCCATATTTTTTAATTTTGCCAGTGACTTTTTTATCTGAATTATACTTCCACCCGGCAGGTCAGTTCTTCCTGCTGAGCCCTTAAAAAGCAGGTCTCCTGTAAAAAGAGTATCCTCTACTTTTAGCATTATGCTACCGGGGGTATGCCCCGGAACATTTATAATTTCGATTCCCAGTGATAAAAAACGATTGTAATCCTCTTCTTTTATTAAATTATAAGTTTTTAATGATAATTCATTTTCACCAAAAAATGAAGAACAATTCTTTAGTGGGTCCGTAATTATCTGCTCCTCAAGCTCATGTATATAAAACGGTATATCATAATAAGAGATTATGTCATTTACTGCACCTATATGGTCGTAATGACCGTGGGTATTTAATATAAAATCCGGTTTTATGCCGGATTTCTCAAGATTTTTTTTAATGACCATAAATTCAGCACCCGGATCTATTATTACATTTACATTATCCAGTGACAGTATATAACAATTAACTTTAAAAATGCCTAATTCTAATTTTAATAATCTCAAAAGCAGTATTTACTTTCCGGGTAGCACTCTAAAGGCATCATAAACCGAATCCACCTGTTTTATATTGTTAATGACATCCTTTAGAATGTATTTATTGTTAATTTCTATTAAAAACCTGAATTTTATGTGGCCGCTCTTACGTGTTTTTATAGTATTGGCTCTGACTATATTCAGGTCATATTCACTTATGACATTCGTAATATCACGAAGCAGCTTTGTTCTGTCAAGCGCTTCTATCTGAATTTCCGCATTGAACTTATATGGTGCTTTTTTATCCCATGAAACATCTATAAACCTTTCTTTCTCAGCGTTCATTAGTGTGGTTAAATTAGTGCAATCTGCTCTATGAACAGAAATTCCTTTACCTCTCGTGATATATCCCACAATTTCGTCACCCGGAACAGGATTGCAGCATCTTGCTATAGTTACCAGCACTTTTTCCATTCCTTTTACTTTTATACCCGTGCTTTCTTTATCCACAGATTCTTTTCTATGTATATCCTCAATAGTTAATTCTTTTTGAGGCTCTTCCTCGCTAAGCTTTTTCACTATCTTGGTGAAAACCTGATGCGCTGAAACCTTGTGTGAGCCAATATTCCTGAAAAGACTTTCGGATTTATCAAAATTCATCTCTGCTGATATTTCATCAAAAATATCCATTGGCACACTTTTAAAAGAAAGTCCATTTTTTCTCAGAACTTTTAGCATTATGTCCCTGCCGGTGTTATATGTTTCCTGTCTCTCTTCTTTACTGAACCATTGCTTTATCTTATTACGCGCCCTGGTTGTTTTAACTATATTAAGCCAGTCCCTGCTCGGGCCTTTTTTGTTTTTGGATACTATTATTTCTACTATATCTCCATTCTCCAGGACAGTTTCAATTGGAACCATACTGCCGTTTATTTTAGCACCTATGATATTGTGCCCTATATCTGTATGTATCTGATATGCAAAATCTATAGTTGTCGCACCACGTGGTAGATTTATCACTTTGCCTTTCGGGGTAAATACAAATACTTCCTCTTCAAATAAATCAAGTTTTAAAAATTCCATATAATCCCGGGGGTCTTTTAATTCTTTCTGCCAGTCCAGTATCTGTCTGATCCAGGCCACTCTTTTGTCAAATTCACTTAACTTTTGAGGCGCACCTTCTTTATATTTGTAGTGGGCAGCAATACCGTATTCAGCAATTTTATGCATTTCAAATGTTCTTATCTGTATCTCGAGAGGCTTGCCTTTAGGGCCGATCACTGTTGTATGCAGTGATTGGTACATATTAAATTTAGGATTTGCAATAAAATCTCTGAATCTTCCCGGCACAGGTTTCCATAATGTGTGTATAATTCCCAGAACTTCATAACAATTCTTTACGTCATTTACTATTATCCTAATTGCAATTATGTCGTAAATATCTTCAAACTTTCTATTTTGCTTCGTAATTTTATTGTAAACACTATAATAATTTTTAATTCTTCCACTTATATCCGCAGAAATATTTATTTCCTTTAGTTTTTTATTAACGATGTCTATAGCTTCATTAATTAATGACTTTCTCTCTTCAAGCCTTTCATCAATCATGGCTTTTATTTTTTCGTATTCTTTCGGGTAAAGATACTTAAAGCTTAGATCTTCCAGCTCTGATTTTATCTGATATATTCCCAGTCTGTGCGCGATCGGCGCATAAATTTCGAGCGTCTCAATTGAATTTTTCTCTCTTTTTTCTTTGTCCAGTGAATACAGGGTTCTCATATTGTGGAGCCTATCGGCAAGTTTTACCAGTATTATTCGCACATCTTCAGACATTGCAATTATCATTTTTCTTATATTGTTTACCTGCTGCTCTTCCTTACTATCAAATACAATTTTATCCAGCTTTGTAACTCCGTTTATAATATTTGCAATTTGCTGCCCGAAATCCTTTTTAGCCATTTCAAGGCTGTACTGCGTATCTTCAATTACATCATGCAGTATAGCTGCTGCTATAGATACCTGGTCAAGTTCAATATCAGCCAGGATTCTTGCTACTTCAAGAGGATGAATTATAAAAGGTTCCCCTGTTTTTCTATATTGATCCTTATGATACTTTTTTGAAGTCAGATAAGCTTTATCAAGCAGTGTCTCATCTACATCAGGATTGTAAGACTTGATTTTCTTGATCAAATCTTTATACATAAGATCCGTATTTACATTTTTAGTTTTATCGTTAACTTTTAAACCCATTTTTTCATTAAATTTTTATTTAATTTTTATTTTTCTATATTAGTATGTATATTATTATAAAACATTTTAAGCTACACTAAAACAAATCAAGAATTACCAGTTGAACAGCACTAAAATTCCCCCTGTTGTTTTCTTTAATTTTATATAATATATTGATTTTTTTATTCTTTATAATTTTATTTTTTGCCTTATCATCTACTCCAAACATTATAGCATCCATAGTAATACCACCCTGTTTCAACTTTAATCTTATATGTTTTTCATCCGACAGGAATGAAAAATCATCTATTGTGCAATTTGTTGTGACAAAACAGGGTTCCGGATTTCCACAGCCGAAGGGTTTTAATAGATTAATTTCTCTTATGATTCCGCCGGCTATATCATTAAAGTTTATCTCCATATCAAAAATAAACTTTTTTTTAACATCCTGTATTTTTAAATTCTCACAGGCTATTTTCATAAAATTATCGCAGAAAGTTTCATAATTTGAAACATCCATAGTTATACCACATGCAAGTCTGTGTCCCCCAAAACTCTCAAACAAGTCACTGCATAGGACAAGATTTCCATGTAAATCAAATTTATCAATGCTTCTTCCCGAACCTTTAAGCTTCCCTTTTGTTTCTTTAAATAATATTGCTGGAATATTAAATTCTCTTACAATATTAGATGCAACTACTCCAAGTACTCCTTCATTCCAGTTTTCTGATCTGTCTATAAATATTCTCTTTTCAGCTACAATTTTTTCAAAATCATTATTTTCCACTATTTCATCAAAAATATTTTTCTGTATTTCCTGTCTTTCTTTATTAAAACAGTTAAGCTCATCTACTATTCTGTCAACGATATCTCCATCATCCTCTGTCAGAAGCTCGAAGCTGCTCCTTGCATTTTTAACTCTTCCTGAAGCATTTAGCCTGGGGGCTATTATAAACCCTATATCATGCTCATCCAGGTATTTTTTATCCTGCATTAATGTACCTATCATTTTTTTAAGCCCGGGGTTTACAGTTTTTTTAAGAACAGCAAGACCTCTTTTTACTATTATTCTGTTCTCATCAATTAAAGGCATTATATCGGCTATTGTGGATATGGCAACCAGGTCAAGCATTTCCGTAAGATATCCCTTTTCAAATTTCTTTTTCCGTTCATCATCCAGTTCCCTCAGAACACCTGTTATAAATTTAAAAGTAACAGCTGCTCCGCTTAAGTATCTGAATGGATATGCAGAATTTTTGAGCCCGGGGTTAATTACTATATACCTGTGGGATTCTGTATCCAGTTCTGCTGTCTGGTTATGATGGTCGCACACTATAACATCGGGAGTTTTGTTATCCATTACAAATTTCTGAACTTTCACACTGTTAGTACCGCAATCCACAGAAATTACAAGATCATATTTGCATTCATTTGAAATTTTTCTAAAAAAGTTTATTGATAAATCATATCCTTCGTTAAAACGATCGGGAATATAGACATCCGCTTCCAGACCGAGGTCTTTTAAAAATTTATACATGAGTGAGGCACTTATAACACCATCGGCATCATAATCCCCGAATATCAGGATTTTTTCTTTTTTTTCTATTGCTTCTTTTACTCTTTTTATGCCTTCCCTGATACCGGGCAGTTTCATAGGATTATGAAGATTTCCAAGAGAAGGATTTAGAAACAGGCTTACATCCTTTTCTTCTATAACACCCCTTTTGGCAAGAAG
>JAQVHC010000079.1 GCA_028696435.1 Actinomycetota bacterium
TTTTTCTCAAAGAATTTCAAATAATTTAAAAATTTTATTTTTTGAATATTCCGAATAAACTTTAAATTTTTAATTTGTTCGAAGAAAGGATAAAAAATTGAAATTATTAGTGACTGGCGGAACAGGCTTCACCGGCAGCAAACTGGTAGAGTACTTAATTGATAAGGGCCATGATGTAATAGCACTTGATACCCAGAAAGGAATTATGTATGACTACCTTCAGGAAAAAGGAGCAAATATTATTCTCGGTTCAGTAACTGATAGGGAGGCTGTAAAAAAATCGCTGGAGGGCGTAGAAGGTGTATTTCATCTGGCTGCCGCCTTCAGACAGGTCAATGCAACTCAAAAAACTTACTGGGATGTGAATGTAGAAGGAACCCGCATTCTTTGTGAGGAATCACTTGAAAGACCCATCAGGAAATTTGTCTACTGCTCAACACAGGGCGTCCATGGGAATATAAAAAACCCTCCCGGAGATGAAAACTCTCCAATAGAACCGGCTGATTATTATCAGTATACCAAATATGAAGGGGAAAAAGTCGTAAAAGAATTTACTGAAAAGGGGCTCAAGAGCGTTATAATCAGACCAACTGCAATTTATGGACCCGGGGATCCGGAAAGATTTTTCTTTCTGTTCCGTTTTGCCAAAAAGGGAAAGTTCTACATGTTTGGAAATGGAAAGGCCTTTTATCATCCAGTATATATAGATAATCTCAATGATGGCTTTTATCTGGCTTTTGAAAGCGACAAAATCAACGCTGAAACCTATATTATCGGAGATAAAGAGTATTTCACCATAAAAGAACTGGTCAAAAAAGTTGGACACTCAATGGGTAAAGAAGTTAAATTCATTCAATTACCTTTCGCACCTTTATACGCACTTGCCTGTATATGCGAAGTAATCTGTAAACCCTTTAAAATTTCACCGCCTTTGTTCAGGCGGAGGGTTGACTGGTACAGACAGAACCGCGCTTTTAAGATTGACAAAGCCATGAATGAATTAAATTATAACCCGCAGGTAGGAATTGATGAAGGGCTAAAAAGGACAGCGCAGTGGTATATTGAAAATAATTATCTATAATCTATATATAGACTCGAATTTATAGAATCCATAAAATCCATAAAAGGGTAGAAGGATTAACCGGGTAAAAGTTAACACCTGAATAGTAAATATTTCAATCCACCATGCAGGACTAAATACAGGGTTAGATTATATTGCGTAATTAGTGTATAAAGTAATTAATATTTATAGAGACCTTTCGGGTCTATTAGAGGAGCCATTACATGATGTATAGAATATATGGTTTTAACTGGAACGATGAAAAACTTATTCGAAAAATGGCTGGAAAAACCGATAGTGCAGGACCCGGTGATAACGAGATAAAAGTTTTCCCATCATTTTCCATCGGAAGCTCATGCATAAGTGAAACCAGCTTTTCTGGAAAGGAAAGCCGGTATGTGCAGGGGCAGCCTGTGTCTGCAGATGACGGAAAATTATGGATTGTTTATAATGGTGAAGTATATAATTTTCCAGAATTAAAAGAAGAACTTATTGCTAAAGGCTATAAATTCAACACTACCTCCGATGCCGAGGTGGTCTTAAAAAGTTATCAAGAATATGGACCTGCATGCCTTGAAAAATTTAATGGTATGTTCGCTTTCGCAATCCGTGATGAAGAGAAAAAAGAACTCTTTCTTGCAAGAGACAGAATGGGGATAAAACCTCTTTATTATTACTTAAAAGACGGCAAATTTATTTTTGGTTCAGACATAAAAAGTATCCTTGAGGCAGATTGTGTTAAAAAAGAAGTCAATCTACAGTCAATGTATTACTATCTGGGCTATGAATTTGTTCCTGCTCCAGACACTATGTTTAAAAATATCTATAAACTCCGCCAGGGTCATTATGCTATCCTTAAGGATGGTAATTTAAATATAAAAGAATACTGGGATCTAAACTTCAAACCTGAAATATTTGATGAAGACGAGGCTGCAGACAGAATTTTTAAAGCTATTGAGGAATCTATAAAGAGGCGCCTGACAGATAACGTCCCGCCGGGAGTTTTCCTTTCAGGTGGCCTTGATTCCAGCACAATAACAGGTTTTGTTGCCCGGGCATATCCCGAAAAAATCCAGACTTTTTCTATAGGCTACAGAGACAAATCATTTTCTGAACTTCCCTACGCCAGAATGGTATCTGATTTTTTTAATACAGAACATAATGTACTTATGATTGACCCGATTTGTCCGGAAGATATAGAGAAAATTCTCTATAATCTGGATGAACCCATGACTGACCTTTCGACCATTCCTTTTTATCTGATCTGCTGCAAAGCCAGGGAAAAAGTACCTGTATGTCTTAGCGGAGAGGGTGGAGATGAAATGTTTGTCGGATATGACAGACTCAAAGCAGCAAGATTAAGCCGTTATTATAATATCCTTCCTCCTTTTATCAGGAGAAAAGTTATGACACCACTTATTTTGAAACTACCCGACCAGCCCCAGAAAAAAGGTGCTATTAATATGCTAAAGCGTTTTGCAGAGGGAACGCTTTATCCGGAAGATGTGGGAGCTATGCGCTGGCAGTATTTTTTGAATCCTAAAATTGAAAAAAATATCTTTAATGAACATTCGCGTAAAAATATAACTTTTACACCCTTTGAACCTGTATATTATTTTTCCAGGAAGTGCAACTCAAATCTTCAGGTAGATAAAGACATTTATGTAGATATTAAACTCACAATGGCAGACAGTGTCCTGATGAAAGTGGAGAGAATGAGCACAGCAGCATCTCTTCAGGTAAGGGTCCCTTTCCTTGACCACGAACTTGCAGAACTCTGTGCCACCATTCCAGCAAATTTGAAGCTCAACAAACTAACAACCAAATACATATTGAGAAAGGCTTTAAAAAAATATGACTTCCTGCCTGAAGACATCATTAATAGAAGCAAACAGGGCTACAGTCTGCCTGTTAAAAACTGGCTGCGTGAAGAGCTAAAAGATTACATGATAGACCTTCTTAAAAATTCACCCGTTATAAAAGAAAATTTTGACAGTTCGTATATTGACCTTCTCATGAAGGAGCATATTCAATCAAAACATAATCACAATCATATTTTATGGGCACTTATGAATTTAAGCCTGTGGTATAAGAAGTTTTTTCTTTAATATAATCCCTCAGTGCTTCCTTCCAGCATCTCATATCGGCAAGTCCTATTTCTCTTAAATGCAGGTTATCAAGAACTGAGTAGTGCGGTCTTCTTGCTTTTGCTCCAAATTGTTCAGTAGTAACCGGTATTATCTTTATATCCAGCTTCATAAGTTTAGCTATCTCGCATGCAAACTCATACCATGAACAACTGCCTGTATTTGTCATATGATATATTCCGTATTTTTCAGTCTGCATCAGCTCAAAAATTTTTTCAGCAGCATCAACAGTGCTGGTCGGGGTAAGTACCTGGTCATTTACAACTTTCATTTCCTTTCTGGTCTCTGCCATTTTTATTACCTGTTCTACAAAATTTGTGCTCCCTTTACCAACGCTTCCCGTGCGGCCATAAAGTCCGCTCAACCTTGCTATATAATATTTATCGAAGATATACCGTAATACATATTCTCCGGCAAGTTTGGATATTCCATACATACTCAACGGCGCCGGACAGTCATCTTCTGTGTAGGGCGTATTCTTTTTGCCGTCAAATACATAATCGGTGCTAAAATGCATGAGCGGTACATCTATTTCCCTGCATATAAGCGCAAGATTTCTCACACCAACAACATTTACATTAAAGGCAGGCATGGCATCATCTTCACATCTGTCTACCTCATTAAAAGCCGCTGTGTTTATAACTATGCCGGGCCTGATTTTTTTTAAAGTATTTCTGCTTTCAACGTAATTGCAGATATCAATATCCTTTAGTCCGATAAGGCCAACTACTTCTACTCCCTGCTTTTTAAAATAGTTATTAATATCAGTCCCGAGCTGGCCGTCAGCTCCTATTAATGCAACCCTTATCATAAAATCTCCAGAATAAAACACTTGGACAAAAACTTATATAATAAAATTTCAGGAATTAAATTTTTTGATCATCTTTAGATCAAATCAAAGCCTGCAGAATAAAATCCCTGTAATAAAATCCCTGTTCACCAGAAATAATCATAACTAATGCGTCCTAACAAACTAAAAATTTCAAAATATAATATATACAGACCTCGATTACAACCAGTACTGCATATGAAATCGTCACAGGGATAATTTTCCTTTTAAACTTTTCAAAAACGGTAATTCTTAAGATTTCAATAATAATTATTCCCAGTATAAATATGTATATAAATGTAAAGTACTTATTTGAATATAATTTGTAAAAAAATTCTGAAAACGGCCGCCTGCTGTACCAGGGTTTTCCCCTGACTTTACTAAAGTAATCCTTTTCTATTCTAAATACATTTTCCTCAGGATTTTCAAGAAAGCCCCCGATATGTATCCTTGAAAGGTCATATCCATCGTTAATTTTTAAATCAAACTCAATATAATTGTAGTCAGATATACTAAAGACAAATCCGTCTGAATAGTCTCCACTACTAAGAGTAGCCGAAAATTTAATCTTATCTTCAGTTACATTAATTACATCTTCTTCTTCCCATTCCTTTAACCTGTATGCAGATATTTTCCCATCTGTTGAAACTATGCCGGTAAACGATGTATCTTTCTGCTCTGCACTCCACTCAACAAATATGCTACCATTCTCCTCCCGGATAAAGTAACCAAAACTGGCACCCGGCGTATAAGAAATCCCCGAACACCCTGTAAATGAAATACTCACCAGTACCAGTAGACTTAATAAGACTATTTGTAATTTAAAAACTTTTTTCATACGCCTCTCAGGTAATTAGATACAAATTTGAAAGCCTGTCGTGGTCCACTTCTAAATAAGTGGTAAAAAAATCTCCTGATAAGATAAAATCCTCCCTTTTTAGATGTCTTCCCTTTAGCAGATAGGTTAACATTTGTACTATTATTTAAAAGATTACCGGAACCAGCTTCTCTATGTTTAAATGCACTTGTTACCGGGTCCCTGCAAAAATCTATTATAGGCTGGCACACTTTCTCCCAGGTAAAGTCTCCAGATATATCATTTATATTCTTAACACACTGCTGGTAAAAAACTCCATCATCTTTCATTTTAATGATAGCATCAACAAGATCCTGAACATCTCCGTCTCTCGTAACAATACCAAGACCTTTTTTATCAATCATTGCACTGAGATAATCTCCTTCAGTTGATATTACAGGCAGTCCAGCCCACAGGTAATCCATAATTCTCGTCCTGAATGAAAATCTTGTTTCTATGTGATTGGGATGTGTAATAATCCCGGCGTCAGCTTCCAGAAGATAATTCTGCCTTTTGTCATAATCAACCCATCCAAAGTTAAAAAATACATTTTTATCATATACATCTAATTTTTTTGCCAGATTTATTGTTTCATTTACCATCTGTAGTTCTTTAACTTCAGGGTTAGGGTGTTTTATTCCCATAAAAAATAATTTGATATCATCTCTTAGTTCAGCAATTTTAGCCATTGCTTTTATCAAAGTCAGCGGGTCAAACCAGTTATAAATTCCCCCTCCCCATATTATTACAAAATCTTCCTTCTTTATGTTTCCAACAACCCCTTTTAATACATTTTCAGTATGAATTGGTCTGGTTGAAGGCAGGCCAAAAGGTACAATATCTATCATTTTATAGAGGGTCGGGTCCTGATTATATGAATAAGGATTTA
>JAQVHC010000080.1:0-3223 GCA_028696435.1 Actinomycetota bacterium
GTTTTACGAAGATATTGATTTTTGCTACAGAGCTAATCTTTACGGCTATAAATTCAGATCGTGCCCTTCTGCAACCTGTTATCATAGATATGCATTCAACTTCAGAGATGATGCAACTTCTTTTCAGAAAAAATATTACTATCAGAAACTCAATCTTCTAAAAACAGCTTATAAAAATTCTGAATCACATAACCTTAAAAGAATTATGGATAATGAATTAAATATCCTGAGACAAAACTTAAGGGATATTAACCTCAAAAATACTGCTGCAAAAGTAATACGTGATTTTCGCAGCAGTATTAAGTATCTTAAAAAAGATAGAAACTATATGGAATTCTCACGACAACTATCTGATGCTGATATCATAAAATATAGCTGGGGTGAGAGCATTTATTTTGATATTACAAGAAATGAGCCTGTCTATTCAGTTGAAAATCTCCACCATTCATACCGCAGATTGTTTGCTCTTCTTGGAAACGAAAAATATGAAGGAATTGTTAATTATCTTATGAATTTAAGGGATACTAAATTCAGGATAGAACCTGCTTTATTTAAACATATACTCCACAGCAAGCTGGAGTACGAACCTTCACCGGTTCATAAATTTATAGATAAGATACAATGACGATACAACAACCATGATAGCATGGCCATAGGATGACGGAAAAAGCCTTAAAAATTGGAATAGATATATCTACACTTCTAAATCACGGGCCGGATATTGGTGCCGGCAGATACATACTTAATCTTATTCGTAATTTACTAAAAGTTGATAAAAAAAATTCATATATACTTACAGGCAGATATATCCGGAATGACTGTACAGATAACTATATTAAAATAGTAGACAACCTGAAAAAAGAACTTAACGATGGCAGGATTGAATTAAAAATCTTCAATGTTTCCCGTAAAAATCTTAATATATGGGAGAGGGTTAAATTTCCACCACTTGAGCTTGCAGGCTTTAAAGCAGATATTTTACACTGCCCTGATTTTCTAATCCCTCCTGCTTTAAACAGAAATATAATTCTCACCATTCACGACCTTGCTTTTATCAGACATCCTGATTTTAACTTTGAATGGTTTATAAAAAAATATACCCGGGAAGTCCGCCAAAATATCCGGAAAGCAAAAATGGTAATCGCAGACTCACTGAGCACAAAAAATGATATTATTAAGTTTTTTAATACGGACCCGGAAAAGGTTGAAGTTATCTACCTTGCAGCAGACAGGATATTTAGAAAACTATCCGAAAATGAAATAGACACAGGTATTCTCAGAAAATATAAAATTAATAAAAAATATATACTTTCTGTGGGGACTATTGAACCAAGGAAAAATTTTGATGCTCTGATCAGAGCTTTTAACAGGATAAAACAGAAAAGTGCAGGCGCAGGCTATAAGCTTGTTATTACAGGAAGAACCGGCTGGAAAAGTGAAGCCACTTATGCAGAAAGAGAAAGCAGCCCCTTCAAAGAAGATATCTTATTTACAGGAAGGGTCCCGGATGAAGACCTGGTCCAGTTATATAATCAGGCAGAACTATTTGTATACCCTTCTCTTTTTGAAGGTTTTGGCCTGCCGCCGCTTGAAGCAATGAGCTGCGGTATTCCCGTAATAGCTCTGGACACTTCATCGCTTAAAGAAGTAATCGGAGATGGAGGAATACTTGTAGAAGCCGGAAATGAACAGGCACTCGAAAATGAAATTTTAAATGTCATTAAAAATAACACGCTAAAAGAAATGTTAAAAGAAAAATCTCTTGTTCAGGCCGGTAAATTTAGCTGGGAAGATACTGCACAAAAAACAATTGAACTCTACAATAAAATCATCTAAATTCTTTTTCTATTTTTATTTCCGGGTCGAGGTCGGCCAGACCCTCCGCTATATTTCTGTGAATTACATTTATTGTAAACATATCATTTACCCAGTCGCAGTATGTCCTGTTATCACTGTAGCCAACAGCAGGAGATACAGAATATTCTCCGCCTATTAAATTTATTTTAAATGAAAAAGAAACCGATACCTTATCACCATTATTAAAGGTTCCGGTCTCAACTTTTTTAAGCCTTGTGTTAGTACCATAAATAATATTACCACGGTAATCTGTTATTCTAATACCAAATATCGGTTCTTCAACTTCAGCTTTAAACAGAACTTCATATATGATCTCAACACTATCGCCATATTTGCAGTAACTTATTTCTTTTCCATTCTCATCAACCATTTTTACTCTCATAATTTCTGCATCACCTGATCCAAACCGGTTTATAGTCTCCCCATCAATACTGAGATGTGATAATTTTGATATCTCTTCCCCATCAACAACTTTTCTATCATCTCCAATAACCGTTTTAAAAATCTTGCTTCTCTCAGCTTTTTGCTGCTCAACCATTCTTTTCTTCTCCAGCTCCTCAATATATGCCCTGTATTCAGACACTATATCAAGAGGTTTCCCCATATCTACTATTTTTCCATTCTTTAGAAAAATAACATTACTACACAGAGCAGAAACAGTCTCGAGATCATGAGAAACTATTATTATTGTCTTGCCACTTTTCATAAAATCATATATAACCCTGTAACATTTTGCCTGAAAAGCCTGGTCACCTACAGCCAGGACTTCGTCGACAAGCAAAATATCAGGATTTACATTAATAGCTATCGAAAATCCAAGCCTCATATACATCCCGGAAGAATAATTTTTTACCGGCGTATCTATAAAACGCTCAAGCTCTGAAAATTCAATAATGTCCTTTAACTTCTTATCAACATCTCTCTTTTTCATTCCAAGTATCGCCGCATTTATATAAATATTTTCTCTTCCAGTCAGATCAGGATGAAAACCGGCTCCAAGCTCAAGAAGTGCAGAAAGTGGACCGTTTATTTTTATCTTCCCTGAAGTTGGACAGATAATTCCAGCCATCAGCTTAAGAAGTGTACTCTTTCCAGAACCGTTTGGTCCTATGATGCCACAGGTCTCCCCGTGTTTTACAGAAAATGAAACGTCATCAAGAGCAAGGAATTCCTCATAAGTAGTCCGCTTCAGTGTTAGAACTGTCTGTTTTAAGCTCGGAATTTTTTCATGATAAATCCTGTATCTTTTTGACACCGAATCAACTTCCACAGCTATATCATTTCCAGCGCTTCTGCTCTTGATTCTATCTTCACGATAATTTTCATTGTTATTTTTTATTATTTTTCTCATATAATTAAAACCTCA
>JAQVHC010000080.1:3323-5767 GCA_028696435.1 Actinomycetota bacterium
CATCTAAAACTACTTATTGCTAACAGCCCAACCACTAATATATAGATCAACACAGACAATTTCTATCCTTTTAAATCCCTTCCATGCTCTCTTCTCTGTTAGCTCCCTTCTGTTAGATCTCTTCTGCAAATCTATACTCAAGCTTTTTAAATACAAAATATCCTGTAAAAAATACCACCAGTGTAATTCCAACAGCAGTAAGTGTTTCTGCCGCCGAAGGAAAACCACCGCCTCCGGGAAATTTTATATAATAGAAAATATTACGGTAATAAGACGTATATATTGTCATAGGGTTAAGTTTGATAATAAACTGATATTTTTCAGGAACCATTTCCAGCGGGTAAATAACCGGTGTTCCGAAAAACCAGACCATCATTATAATAGTTATGAGATGCTGCAGGTCTCTGAAAAGAACATTCAACGCTGAAACAAGAAGGGTCATTCCTGCCACAAGAAAGAACTCTATAAATATAATCAGAGGAAGAATATACAGGTAAATATAAAACTTATATCCCATGATCGCGAGCACAATAAATAAAGCCACAAGCTCCAGAAGAAAATTAATAAGATTTGCAAATACAACAGAGAGTGGAATAATCTCTCTCGGAAAGTAAATTTTATTTATAAGGTTACTATTTCCAATAATACTACCGGCGCCGTAATTAACAGAATTTGTGAGAAAATTAAATGGAAGAAGCGCACAGATTAAAAAAATCGCAAATTCTTCAATCCCGGACTTAAGAACAATAGAAAACACAAATGAATAGACAAGCATTGTTAAAATTGGGTTCAGAAGTGACCAGAAGAATCCGAGAACCGAACCTCTGTATTTTACCTTGAGTTCCTTTTTTGTAAGACTAAAAAGAAGCTCCCTGTAAGAAAAAAGCTTTTTAATATTCCCAAACATTATGAATTATTTCCTTAATTATTTTCCCTTAACTATTCCCTTTTAAAACCGCCAATTAAAAATCAGCGCTTATTATAACATTAATAGAACAATAAAATCATCTTATTGTAAAATCTCACTCTAAAAAAACAAACTCGCCGGTCATTACTCCTATCTCCCTTGAATCGTTTGTAAGGCCGCGTTCCTTTGGAACCCAGCTTCTGCTGCATGCCATAGTAAATACAAATCTTCCATGAGTGTAGTCTGACAGGTCTATTTCTATGTTATGCCAATCTTTATCTGTAATTTTTACAATTTTTACAGGTTTGTTATTTACATAAAATCTTATAAACAATGGTAAAAGATGGCCGGCAGGGTCCCCATCTCTCAATGGTACAATAAGCCTGTTCCCATTCTTTTCCAGTACCTGGATTGCATCTATCGATGTCCATCTTATTATCCTTCCGTCTATAAACTCCTCATCGTAAAAACCATAATAATTTTCCCATTTATAAAGAACCTGCTTTGTATTTATCGAAAGGTCAGTAACAGAACTTATAAGAAGAGTGATACTAAATATTAAAACTATAAAAGTAAGCGCAATTTTTGAAACGAGATCAAACCTTATCTGTTTAAAATTACCAGGATTAAAATACCTGTTCCGGCCGGATTCTGCCCGGTCATTCTCTTCTGGAGTGCCGCTTTCAGAGTTAACATCTATATTTTCAGAATTGATATTTATATAAGCAAATATAAGACCTATTACCAGCCAGAATAAAAACTGCACCTCTATAAAATTAGTATGAGGACCAAATAAATATGCTACAGTCATACTGAGAAATGAAATTAAAAGCCCTGCAAGTAGCCAGTCTTCCCGCCCGAGCTTCCCTTTTTCATTTTTATTCAAAAAATACATAACGGGTTTTTTTATAATAAGAAAGAATATAAATAAAATAAGAATAATGCCTGCAAGCCCGAGCTCTGACAATATCTGTAGATAATAATTACCAACAAAATCAAGTAAATGAAAGCCCCTGTGATATCTCCTGTGATAATCAGAAAGTTCAATAAAATAAGCAGCCTGTCCCACGCCGGAAACCGGATGGTCCTTGAACATATAATATGCCTGCCTCCATAAAATTTCCCTGCCGGACGAAATATCCCTGACTGCATTTACTAATCCCTTTGATTTTAGTGATGCATAAAAATCGCCGACTGTTTCTATCATCCTGTCTACCAGTATAATTCCGGTTCCGCCAAATTTATCGATATTATCAAAAACTTTATTTTTTGCCATTATTCCGAGAGTTGCGGAAAAAATTATTACAAACAGGACAACAATTGTTACCGCTGAAATCAAAATACTTTTATTGGGTGCCCTTACTTTCTTTTTTATAAGATTCCTTAAAGCCATTGACAGCCCTGCTATTACAAATAATGCAACAGCAACAGCAATACCTGCAAAAGCACTTCTCGAGCCACACAGGAAACTAAAATAAGTAAATACGGCAAAAAATAGTCAGACAGCAACTTTGAGATACCATTTTTTTAGATAGAT
>JAQVHC010000081.1 GCA_028696435.1 Actinomycetota bacterium
CTGGCAGATTAATCGTCTATTAATTTAATACCCGGATAACCAGTAGTTTTTAACAAAATAAAAAGCCATGGAGAAAACCCATGGCTTAAATTTATAAAGTCATAAACTTTCTCCCATCCAGACTATAACTGTCGGTCTTAGAATTTCACTAAGTCAGCCTGCTTGTTAAATAAAGCCAGGTTTGCGGCCTTTAACCGCCGGTAAGGAATTTCACCTATTCCTGAAAATTTATTATAAAATTCTGTAATAAATTCCAGATTTTTAAGCAACATAAAAAAGTTGTAAAATAAAATATACTAAAAATTTATTAAAATGCAAGGTTTTTAAATTCAGACCGGGGTTTTTCTGTGTTTTGAACTCTATGTCTATGATTTCTATGGCCTATTATTTTAAATCAACGTTTAATTGCTTTTATTCGTTTATTGTTGTGGCTTAAGGTTCAGGTTATTGATTCTGATTTATGGATAAAAAAGATTATGAAGATTTAAATTCTAAATAATAAATTAATCTTAATTTTATGCTATAATCCACATTGAATTTAGAAAGGAAAGGAAAATGGGAAATAAAGATAATTCGATAAAGATTTCTGCCTCTATTTTAAATAGTGATTTTTCAAATCTTGTCCACGAAATAAAGGAAATTGAAAATAGTGGCGCAGAAATGATTCATATAGATGTTATGGACGGGAACTTTGTGCCGAATCTAACAATAGGTCCTCCTGTTATAAAATGTATAAGAGAAAAAACGCAGCTTTTTATGGATGTACACCTTATGATAAAAAGCCCTGACAGGCTGCTTGATAGTTTTATTGAAAGCGGAGCAGACCTTTTGAATGTTCAGGTTGAAGAATGTCCTCATCTTGACCGGACACTTAATTATATAAAGCAGGCAGGGAAAAAAGCAGCAGTAACTCTGAATCCGTCAACCCCTCTGTGTTATATAGAAAATGTACTTTACCTTGTGGATATGGTGTTAATTATGACAGTTAACCCCGGATTTGGTGGGCAGAAATTTATACCTGCTATGCTTCATAAGATTGAAAAGCTAAAGTGGATGATTGAAGAGTATAAGAAATATTCTGGCGACTCAAAAAAAAATATAGAAATAGAGGTAGACGGTGGAATAAATGTCAATACTGCCCCCCTTGCTGCTAAAGCAGGAGCCAGTGTTTTTGTTATAGGCAAGGCATTTTTTGATTCAAAAAATCCCTCTGAATATGTAAAAAGAGTAAGAGAAGAAGTATCGACTACTATAAAGATTTAATTTATATTATTCTTAAATAGTGTAAAATATCAGTATTGATTAAATATCTTTTCCTGTTTATTTAAATTTTAAAGGAGAGTTATATGCATAAGAGAAAGTTTTTAACATTTATACTTACAGCAGTTATGTCTTTCTTTTTATTCGTAACACCAGTTTTTGCATTTACTATGGAAGGCGGTGATAGAGTAGATATAACAACCAGTGTAGATGATGACGTTTATGCTTTTGGCGGGAATATAGATATTAAATCAGATATTGAAGGAGACCTTATCTGTGCTGGTGGAGGCATAACAATTGATGGGAATATATCCGGGGATTTAATTGCTGCTGGAGGGAATATAAATCTGAATGGCAATATCTCCGATGATGCGAAAATAGCAGGCGGAGTGCTTGTTATTAATGGCAGGATTGAAGATGACTTAATGATTAGCGGAAGCCAGATTATTCTGAAAGATGGTTCAGAAATAGGCGGAGACCTGGTTGCGGGTGGCGGTGTGCTTGATGTGGAAGGGACTGTTTATGGAGAAACTATATTAAGCGGAGATAGTATTACTATTGCCGGTAAAATTAATGGTAGTGTAAAAATAAGTAATGTTCGTGAACTCACAATTACTGATGGTGCTGAAATAAAAGGCGATGTTATTTATAGCTCAACCCAGAAAGCAAATATATCAGATAATGCCAGAATTGGTGGTGAAGTAAAAGCCTCAGTTACCGAAAAGGGCGGAGGAACAAAAATTGTTAAAAAAATTACTAAGGATAAAGGTATTCTAACATCAATATTTTCTGTAGCGCATTTTAGAGCTAAAGCAATTTCATTTATAAGCCTTTTTATACTGGGCATATTATTACTTCTAGGAATTCCAAAAATATTTGATAAATTTAATGATAGATTAAGAACTGCAACAGGCATTTGTGCGGGTGCAGGCGCTGCAGCATTATTTGGCATACCAGTTGCGGTACTGGTTGTTTTTATAATTTCTATATTACTGTTTATTACTTTTATTGGAGCAGGGGCTGGCATTATTGTGGTTTTAGCTAATCTTATAGTAATAGTACTTTATATATTATTAATATATCTGAGTACCATATTTTTATCCTTTTTTACAGGTAGTATGATATTTTATAAATCACATCTCGATAAAGATAAATATGGCTGGAAGGTATTGTTTTATTTTATCGGGCTTGTAATAGTATTGATTTGTTTCAATATTCCTTTTATTGGATGGCTGTGCCGTATTACAGGAGCCATCTTTGGACTGGGCGGACTGGTAATGGTTATAAAGGACTGGTCTACAGGTTTAAAGAAATAAAAACTTTAATTTTAATATTAAAAAAATAATCCCATCTTCGAGAGGTGGGATTATTTTTATTTATTTAAAGTTGTTAATAATGGGGGTCAATCAGCAGAAATAGCTTCAGTAGGACAGCTATCAATAGCTTCTTCAATACACTCTTCATCGTTTTCGTCATAGTCTGTTTTTATAACTTCTGCAACATCTTCATCTTCATTCAATTTGAAAATGTCAGGACATGTTTCTTCACACAGACCACAACCGGTACAGAGTTCTTTATCGATTTTTACTTCCATTGGGTTCCTTTCTATTTTTCTTTGCAATGATGTTATGTAATATACAAAATTTTAACTGTCATTTCAATAAGAAGTTTTTATTAGTTTGTTGGATTAAAAAAATATAAAAAAAGCGATTTGACGGCTGCTTAAAAGGCGTTTATTATTGTTTTCCGGCAGGTTAAGAATTAAGATATTGAATTATTAAGATATTGTTGTTTTAAAAAAACATAAAAGAGGAATAACAGGCCGAACAATAAAAAATATGGTCAACTTTTTGAATTTAAGATAGATACAGAAATACAGAAAGAGGAAGACATAGAAAAATATAATAAAAAAATAAAGACTGACTTACCGGAGGAGTTTTATAGCAGGGATACATCAGAGGTAGCAATGGATTTACTGGGGAAGGCACTGGTCAAATATTCAGGAAAGGAAATAGTAGGAGGTCTAATTGTAGAAACCGAAGCCTATTATGGGATGGATGACCCGGCAAGTCATGCTTATGGTGGGAAAACACCCAGAAGTGAAATAATGTTTGGGAAACCAGGAATAGCCTATGTCTATTTGTGTTATGGAATGTATTACCTGCTAAATGTTGTAACAGAAGATGAGGGGAAACCGGGTGCTGTTCTAATAAGGGCTCTGGAACCTATCTGGGGAACTGACGTTATGAGGAAAAGGAGAAAAACTGATAGGAATCTAACGGATGGGCCAGGCAGGTTAACAATTGCGCTTGGAATAGATATAGGAGACAATGGAGTTAATATTGTGAAAGGAGAAAACGGATTACATATATTTAAATATGGCAAAAAGAACAATTGCAGCAAAGAAGATAATAATAGTAAAATAATTAGAACCTCCAGAGTGGGTATAGGAAAAGGCAGGGAAATGCCGCTTAGATTCCTGCTTTCTGAAAAGGGTAAAAAGTAGTATTATAAAGGCAGTATTAAATAAGTAACTGCAGTAATTAATTAAATAAATGGGTCAGACTACTATAGAGTAATTAAATGAATACTATAGATTTTAAAAAATTAAATAGAATGCCATATATTACAAAAAGATTATTCATTATTAATAATACCTGTGAATCTGCAGATGTTGATATCGAATATTTATTTGGTCTTTTTAATATATACAATGAAAGAAACAGGGGGAAGTTTTTCTGGCAGAGAGCGCAGTTTGGCGGTGCACTTAAAGATAGTTTTGACAGTTTTAATGTAGAGATAGATAAAATTGTAAAAGATTTAAAGCTGGCAGATAGGGGGAGAACAGAGGGACAGATAAAGTCAGCTGCAGAGTTGTTGGATAAATTGCTGGTTAATATAGAAGTAAATTGTAATGTCGATAGAAATAGAGATTTTGATAATGTAAAAAAACAACTTGGAAAAATTTTTCAGGATTTAATTAACGAAAACCTGTATAGAAAATTTGAGTAATAATCTGGATAATAATTTATTTATTAAATTTGATTTATTATTTTATATTGAGTATTCCACTAAATATTTCTGTCCTTCTTCATATGCTATTTCACCATAATAAGGAAGAATGTCAGTATTGTTTGAATCCATGGCAGTTTTATAGGTACCCGGGGTTATTTCTATTTCCTGGCTGGAATTTTTTTCTATCTTTATCATTTTATATTCGGGCCCCTTTAAATACATGGCTAAATCAAATTCAGTATTATTTTCTATAACAAGTATACTCTTTTTTGAGCCCCAGAATCTGCGGAGAGGGGCAGGTTGCTCAAGTAATTTATAATCAGAAGAAGAAATTAGTTTTAACTTTGAATCAACAAGTAAAGGGGCAATATCTTCTTCTATTTCAGTGTTGTACCCGATAATAATCTCGCATAAAAAAAGTGATTTCTTGTAAGAACCTGAATTATAATTATCCTTTGCAATTTTCTTTAAGATGTCAGGAGGAATATTTGAAAATATCATCTGTTTCTGGTAATCACTAATATTGTTGTAAATATAACCTGTGGTATCGAGATCCAGAACTTTTAAAAATTCTTCCACGCCTTTCTGATAATTATTATCCAGTATTAATTCTCTTGATTTTTTAATATATGTATCCAGCAGAAGATGACAGGCATTGGAGAAATAGTTACTATCATTATATTCTCTGATAATTTTTTCGAGACATTCTATAGATCTATCCCAGTTTTTAACCTTATTAAAGTCAGATGCTGCCCTGTAAAGATATTCTGGTATTTTATATTCAGCAATAAAAGCCTCATTAGTGTCCGGAAAATTATTTTTGATATCTTCAAGTATTATAACTGCTTCAAAATAATTCTCGGCGGAAGAAGCATATTTATTATTTTTATAATATCTTTCGGCTGATCTTATATAACATTCTTCGAGAACTTTTTTTATCTCAAGATCATTATTGCTTATTATTTCGAGTTCTATTGCTTTATTAAAGCTATTTATAGCTTCCATATAATTTTTGTTAGAAAAATAAGCAAATGAAATATTCTTGAGTGCTGTATTTGCATGGCGGCTGCCTGGATAGTTATCCAGTACGGTTTTGTAATAATTTATGGAATCTTCATAGTTTTTATTATCGAAGCTCTTTTCAGCATCGTTGATTAAAGCCAGAGGACCAAAAAAACTGGACATTATCAGCCCTACAACAGATAATAAAAAGAAAAGGACAAAAAAAGTACCTGCCTTTGTCCTTCTGGCAAAGTTAACAATTACAAGTATCAGACTTATTATTATCACCGGTATGCAGATAAAAGGTAAAATATCCCAGAACTTTCCTTTATCAGTAAATGCAAAGTATCCAATGACTGCAGAAGCCATTAGAAAAATAACTATAAAAAAAATTGAACCGGCATCAATTCTGGCTCTTCTTCTGTATGTATACATAGATTATACTTCTAATAATGAATGTAAAAATATTAACATAAA
>JAQVHC010000082.1 GCA_028696435.1 Actinomycetota bacterium
ATTTTCCTGAAGGCGCACTACCATCCTTATAACTCTCAAGAATTCTCTTAACTTCCGCTTCTTTTTTTGCAAGCTCTTTTTCCATACTTATAAGAGCATTTTTATTAGCCGTTGTCGTTGAGAGAAGATTTTTCTTTTCACCATATAAATCCTCAACTTCACTGGTTTTTTGCTCGGCCTGGGCTACCAGCTTCTCAACCTCGCTCTTATATTCTTTTTGCCTCTCCCTCAAATCTATTATTGATTTTTTTATTCCTATAGTAGCTTCCCTTTTTTCTTTGATTGAAATTATGTTCTCCGTGTCCTGTTCTGCAAAAAGATTCATCAGTTTTAATTTTGATATAAAATCAATAAAATCCTCCGCATTGAGTATAAATTCCAGTATATTTCCATTTCCATTTTTATAGATAGCCACGACTCTGCCATTTAATTTTTTTATGCTTTCTTCAAGTTCGTCTTCTATTCTCTTTAGCTCTTCCTCTTTTAAAACCATTTCTATGGTTGTCTTATCAACTTCTGCTTTTGCTTCAGCTAATTTTTTATTGAGTTCTTCCAGTTCGCTCAAAGCTGTTAGCAATTCTCCTTCCACCTGATCAACTTCTCTTCTATACTGACTTTCAGTTTTTGTTACTTCCTCAATTTTTTTCCTGGTTTGCTCTCTCTCCTGTTGTAATTGCTGCAGTTCTTCTTCTAGCGTCTGGGGATAAATGTATGAAGGCATGATCGTAGATGTGATAGCAAAACTTGAGAGTGCTACAATTATTGTTACAAATAGGGCTATGATGTTTTTACTTTTAATAATCATTTTACTTTATTTGCTAATGAGACTATTTTAATACAATTTCTAAAAATTTAAAATCTATAATCATAAAAAATTCGTGATCATAAAAGTAGTCTAATATTATACTTTTACATACTTTCTCAGAGCAATTCCGCTACTTAAGAGACCGATAAGACCACCAAGAACTGCCAATCCAATATATACATATATAATAACACCACCGCTTCCAACTATAGCCATCTCTTTTATTCGCATGGTATCCACTATTAATCTTTCTGCTCTAATTAATAAGAAATTCCCTGTAAAATATAGAAGTATAATAGAAATAATGCCACCAGTAAATCCTTCAAGAAATCCTTCAAACAAAAAAGGTATTCTTACAAACCAGTTGGTCGCTCCAACAAGCTTCATGACCTCAATTTCTTTCCGGCGTGCATAAATAGATAGCCTTATTGTGTTAAATATTAATACAATAGCTGCAAGAAGAAGAACTGCGATTATTATAATCGTTATGACACCTATAATAGCAGTAATAGAAAAAAGTTTATTGACATAATTCTTTCCATATATAACATCATTGACTCCTTCTATATAATTGCCATCCTTATCATAAAAACGGAGTGCTACCCGATCAATTTTTTCAGGGTCCTTCAAAGTTATCTCAAAAGAAGCCGGTAGAGGATTGCCCTCAATTTCTTTTAAAATGTCACTTCCTTCATTTTGTTCCTTAAATCTTTCCAGCGCCTGATCCTTTGAGACATATTTGACTGAATCTACCTCTTCCCAGCTTTTTATCTCCTGTTCAATATAATCTTTTAGCCCTGATGATATACCATCTTCAAGGTAAACAGCCAGTTCTACCTGGCTTTTTATAGAATTTACTACACCCATAACATCGTATACAATTACAGTAAATAAACCAACAATAAAAAGAGTAATTGCAACAGTAGAAATTGCAGCGCACGTCATAAAGAAGTTGCGCCTGAGACTTGAAAATGTTTCACTAAAAAAATACCCCGGTCTTACCATCAGTCTCCATACACTCCTCTCTTCTGATCTCTAACTATTTCCCCTTCTTCGAGTTCTACAACCCGTCTCCTCATTGAATTCACTATATTTTTATCATGCGTTGCCATAAGAACAGTCGTGCCAATCAGATTTATTCTTGATAATATCTTCATAATTCCTTCTGATGTTATCGGGTCAAGATTTCCTGTCGGTTCATCTGCAAGAAGTATAGGAGGCCTGTTAACGAATGCTCTTGCAATGGAAACTCTTTGCTGCTCTCCAGCAGATAGCTGATGTGGATATGAATCTATCTTATCGTAAAGTCCTACCAGTTTTAAAACCTGTGAAACTTGAATTTTTATTTCATAAACCGGTTTTCCTATAACCTCAAGAGCAAACGCTACATTTTCAAAAATAGTTTTATTTGGCAGTAGCTTAAAATCCTGAAAAACACATCCTATATTCCTCCTTAATTGAGGAATTTTGCTTGATCTAAGATTACATATATTTCTACCAGCTATAAAAATGCTGCCGTCAGTCTCATCGACTTCTTTTATAATCAATTTTATAAAAGTTGATTTTCCTGAACCACTCGGTCCCACCAGAAAAACAAACTCACCTTTTCTTACAATTAGATTAATATTTTTTAAAGCAGCTGTATTGTCTTCATATATTTTAGTAACATTTCTAAATTCAATCATATTCATGAGCAACCTCTTCTATTTTCCGCTTTTTCATAAAAAGAGTTTACTTTTTATAATAATTTTTTTCAAGAAAACTTCTTATCAGTAAATCTAAATCCCCGTCCAGCACTGATTGAACATCTCCTATTTCAACTCCAGTTCTGTGATCTTTAATTAATTGATACGGCTGGAGAACATAACTTCTTATCTGGCTTCCCCATCCAATTTCCTTTTTTTCTCCCCTTACTTTATTAATCTCATCCATGTCTTTCTCCCTTTCAAGTTCAAAAAGCCTGGACTTTAAAATCTGCATAGCAGTCTGCCTGTTAAGCATCTGGGATCTTTCGTTCTGACACTGAACAACAATACCAGTTGGTATATGAGTAATCCTTACTGCTGAGTCAGTAACATTTACATGCTGTCCTCCTGCACTGCTTGATTTAAAAGTTTCTATTTTTAAATCCTCTTTATTTATTTTTATATCAATATCTTTATCAAGGAGCGGCACTACGTCTACAGAAACAAAAGATGTATGCCTTCGTTTAGATGAATCAAATGGTGATATCCGGACCAGTCTGTGAATTCCTTTTTCTGATTTAAGCAGTCCATATGCATTCCTGCCTTTAACTGTAAAAGTAACATTTTTTATTCCTGCTTCTTCGCCAGCCTGGTAATCATTGATTATATAAGAAAATTCTTTGTTTTCTATCCAGCGCCTGTACATTCTAAATAACATTTCTGCCCAATCCTGTGATTCCGTTCCTCCTGCTCCCGGATGGATGGTCATAACTGCAGGATATGAGTCGTATCTGCCATTTAGAAGCATACTTTCTTCCAGTTTATCCAGTGAATTTTCAATATCATCCAGATTTTCTGTAAGTTCTATCATAAGACTCTTATCTTCTTCATCGTTAAGTAACTCAATAGCCAGCTGTGCATTTTCAATTTTTTCTTCAAGGTTGTTAATCTTATAAATTATTTCCCTGAGTTCACTAATTTCCCTTGTTGTATCCTGTGCTCTTAAATCATCTTCCCAGAATTTATCAGAAAGAGTTTCTCTTTGCAGTTTTTCCAGCCTTCCTATTTTTTTATCTACTTCAAAGACAGTTACGTAAATAAATAAATTTCTCCAGTAAATTTTCTAATCTTACTTTATAATCTCCTATCATTTAAACTCCTATTTAATGCTTTTATTTATTTGCATCATATCCTTTTTAATTATGTTAACTCCTGAATAACTAATTCTACCAATCATCTAATTAGCAACTTACTAATTAACTAAATTACTTCTACTTTGATTACTTATACCTTCGACCTGCTATTATTTTCCACAACATTTTTTATATTTCTTACCACTTCCGCACGGGCAGGGGTCATTTCGCCCTATTTTTTTTACTTTTATGGGTTTTGCCTGTAAAGTACCAACTCCTGAACTGGAAGGCCCGCTTGTTGCTACATTCGTTATATTTGTTAAATTAAGTTTAGCAGCCGCTTTATAGCTATCTTCTTTCTCCTGCTTTTCTTCTTTTGTAACTATTCTGACATTATAAAGAAGCCTTACAGTATCAAACTTTATTTCCTCCATTAACTCCTTGAATAAGTTAAATGCTTCATTTTTAAATTCAACAAGTGGATCCCTCTGCCCAATAGCTCTTAATCCAATACCTTCCTTCAGATAATCCATTTCCAGAAGATGTCCCCTCCACATATTGTCAATAACACTGAGCATTACTATTTTTTCCATTTTTCTCATAACATCCGGAGAATATTCAACTTCTCTTTCATTGTAAATTTCACAGGCTTTTTCAAATAATTTTTCTTTTAAGTTATTTACTCTCCAATTTTTCCACTCCGCCTTTTCCCTGTCTATAACGGCGGATACTATATCAACTGAAAATAAAGGATTTATGTAATTAGAAAGGGTATCAAGGTCCCAGTTCTCAGGATATTCCGAAGGATTTACATAAAGGTCAACACTCTTTATTATTACATCTCTGACCATATCCAGTGCCACAGTCTTTAAATTTTCCTCTTCCAGAATTTTTCTTCTCCTCGCATAGATTATTTCTCTCTGCTTATTCATAACATCATCATATTCAAGCACATGTTTTCTTATCTCAAAATTTCTGCCTTCTACCTGTCTCTGGGCATTTTCAATAGCTCTACTAATAGCGTCATGCTGAATGGGTAAATCATCAGGAAAATTAAACATTTCCATAACTTTATAAATTCTTTCTGACCCGAATAGCCTGAGCAGGTCATCTTCTGTACTTAAATAAAACTGGCTGGAGCCAATATCACCCTGTCGTCCGGATCTTCCTCTTAGCTGGTTATCAATTCTTCTGCTCTCATGCCTTTCAGTTCCCAGAACATGCAGACCGCCAAGTTCCGTTACGCCTTCGCCCAGAACTATATCCGTTCCACGACCTGCCATATTTGTGGCAATAGTAACAGCTTTCTTCTGCCCGGCTTTCGCAATAATTTCAGCTTCCTTTTCATGGTACCTGGCATTTAAAACTTCATGGGGTACCCCTCTCTTTTTCAGCATTCTGCTCAATTTCTCAGATTTCTCAATGGATATAGTGCCTACCAGTACAGGCTGGCCCTTTTCATATCTGGTAACTATATCCTCTGCAACTTTATTAAATTTAATATCTTCGGTTTTATAAATTAGATCCGGGAGGTCCTGTCGTATCATTGGCCTGTTTGTTGGTATAACTATAGTTTCAAGATTATATATCTCCCTGAATTCTGTTGCTTCAGTTAGTGCAGTGCCTGTCATTCCTGCCAGTTTATCGTACATTCTGAAATAATTTTGAATTGTAATAGTTGCCAGTGTCTGATTCTCATCCCTTACCCTTACTCTCTCCTTGGCTTCTATAGCCTGGTGCAGACCCTCACTATATCTTCTTCCTGGCATCAATCTTCCTGTAAATTCATCTACAATGATTACCTCACTACCTTTTATCATATAGTCCACATCTTTTTTATAAAGGTAAAATGCTCTCAGGGATTGATTTAATGCGTGTATGTATAAATAATTTGAAGGATTGTATAGATTATCTATATTCAATATATTCTCAACTTTTTCAACGCCCTTCTCTGTAATTGCTGCTGTTCTTGTTTTTTCATCTATTTCAAAATCCTCATTAATTTCCAGACGGGGGACTATCTGCGCAAATTTTCTATAAATTTCTGTAGTTCCATAAGCAACACCAGAAATTATAAGAGG
>JAQVHC010000083.1 GCA_028696435.1 Actinomycetota bacterium
AGTATAATTCCGGTTCCGCCAAATTTATCGATATTATCAAAAACTTTATTTTTTGCCATTATTCCGAGAGTTGCGGAAAAAATTATTACAAACAGGACAACAATTGTTGCCGCTGAAATCAAAATACTTTTATTGGGTGCCCTTACTTTCTTTTTTATAAGATTCCTTAAAACCATTGACAGCCCTGCTATTACAAATAATACAACAGCAACAGCAATACCTGCAAAAGCACTTCTCGAGCCACACAGGAAACTAAAATAAGTAAATACAGCAAAAAATAGTCCGACAGCAACTTTGAGATACCATTTTTTTAGATAGATAATAAGTGAGATAAATACAGGAAACATAATAATAATATACCCTCCGAGCGCATTCGGGTCAGTCAGAGTAGAATTTATTCTTCCCGCTTCTACCCAGAAAGTACTGGTCCCAAAATAGGGATTAATAAAATATTGATAAAAGCCTACGGCAATTACAACAGGGCATGTTGACAGCATAACTATCAGTGTGGTGATAAAATCCCTGTGATTTTTTATTACATTAAAAATAATAAACAAAAGTACAAACCCGCTTACATAATTAAAATAATATTTAAGCGTCCAGAGAATTGCTTCCATTGATGTATGACCTGCAAAATTAACCAGTATATCACCATGGAATTTTGTTGTTATAAATGGATAGAGATCGGAATACCTGAATATTGTAATAATTGTTGATAATGTAAGTATTATCATAAAAATAATTACCGGCTTTGCCACTTCTATCTCATAAACAAATCCTTCATCTGATTTAAAACGGTTTACAAGAAAACCAAGAAAAAGTCCCATAAAAAAGAGAGAAATTACATTCATTCGCCTGATACCATACATATTAGAAATTGTGGGTAGCAGAGGAACTAAAAATATAAAAATATAAAAACCTATTTTTATTCTGAATACTGAAATTAGATAGATTGCAAAGAATATCAACTCTGTAATTACAAGCACATATGGTTTATCAAAAATAATTGTTTTCTGATAAAAAAATAAAACCAGAAAAAATGCTGTAAAAATAAGAAATTTCCTAATGGAATTGTAAAGAATTGATTTATTTTCGTTTAACATCAAATTTTTGCTCTATTAACAAGCCTCCCAATTATTACTTCTATTCTTCTACTAATAAGCCCCTTTCCTGAATAAAACTCTTAATACTGTAAAGTAAATAATTTTTAATTCTAACCATAAAGACCAGTTGTGTATATAGTATAAGTCCAGCTTCATCCTTTCCTCATAACTGAGGTCACTCCTCCCGCTAATCTGCCATAAACCTGTAATTCCCTGTTTTACTGTCATTCTCTTTTTTTCCCATTCCTCAAGCTGGTCACCTTCTTCAATTGCCAGAGCTCTGGGCCCTACTATGCTTAACTCACCTTTCATTACGTTTATTATCTGTGGAAATTCGTCCAGCGATGTCTTTCTTAAGAATTTTCCCACTCTGGTAATTCTCGGGTCATCTTTAATCTTAAAACCACTTTTTTTATCATATATTTTGCTTAATATTTCATCCTGTTTGTCAGCATCTTTAACCATAGTTCTGAATTTATATATCCTGATTTTTTTGAAGTTTTCTCCGTATCTTTCTTGAGCGTATAAAACCGGCCCTTCAGAATCAAGTTTTATTGCCAGCCCAACAAATGGGTATATAATTATAAAAAATAAAAAAATTAATATCCCCAGCGTATAATCTATAATGAATTTCGACACTTTCATTTTCCAGTCCTGCGTCACCTGGGTTATCTGGATTAATGGGATACCGGCATAATCAAACATTCTCATTCTTGAAACAGAAAATTCAAACAATGAAGGTGACATTAATATTTCCAGGTCAAAGTCCTTTATGCTATCTAGAAGTCCCTGCACCTCATCATATCTCATACCGGGGGATGATATTATAACTGTATCGATATTGTATTCTGTAATATAATCTTTAATATCATCAAGTGAACCGAGAACCTTAAAATCGTTAAACTTTTCAATAATATCATCATCTTTTTGTAATCTTTCGCTGCTATCAACAAAACCTGCAATATTTGCGCTATCAAGCTCTACCTTATGAAAAGTTTTGGCAATTCTCCTGCCTTCTTCATTTACCCCGACTATAATTGCATTTCTCTTCATGCCGATTTTATTAAAAACAATATTTATTATCCTTCTTGCAAGAACTCTGCCCAGGACCAGGAAAAGGAAAGAAAAAAGACCGGCATATAAAAGCCATCCTCTTGATAGAAAATAGCCATCTTCTCTGCCAATATAAAAATTTAGTGTGGAAATGGCAAATATTCCGATAACAGCACTCAGGAGTATTTTTGTATTTATATCTATACCGGGGTGAATATTTTCCAGACTATAGAGTCTGTTGAACCCGAGCATTACCAGAATAACAACTATGCCAAACAAAGAATAAAACACATAATAAGAAATAAATGGCCTTATTTCTTCGCTTATCCCAAAACCAAATTTTGCAATAAATGCTACCAGAAAAGAAAGGATTAAAAAAAATAAGTCATTTAAAAATAATATAAAAAAGAAACAATATTTTTTCTTTTTTCTGGAACTTTTATCCATATTTTTAAAAAATAAATTTATAAAAAAGAATCACTAAAAAATGCTACAGGTCGTACTTTTTACAATAATCATTATATTTTTCAATAATAAAGCTTTTTATCTCTTTTTCAAATATAGCAGTATCAAATCTCCCGGCGTTCTCCCTTATTATATGTCTATCCATCTTATTCTCAATTTTTTCAAATTCCTCCACAGCTCCGGCAAGGCTTTGTGCATCCTGACTATAAAAAAACAATCCGGTAACCCCATCAATAACTGTCTCCAGCAGGCCTCCTCTGCCATAACCTATTACCGGTGTTCCGCTTGCCTGTGCCTCAACAGGTGTTATCCCGAAATCCTCCTCACCAGGGAAAATAAATGCTCTTGCGCCTGAATAATATTCTTTTAAGGCCCTATCATCCTGCCAGCCCAGAAACTCAATATTTTTACTGGCTTTTCTTGCCAGCTTTTTTTTCTCCGGACCATCACCAATTATTATAAGTTTCCTGCCAAGGCTGTTAAATGCTTCAACAGCCAGATCTATTCTTTTATATGAAACCAGCTGGCTGACTATTAAATAATAATCCTCTTTCTTTTCTGAAAACTTAAATTCACTCACCGGCACAGGAGGGTATATGACAGCAGAGTCTCTCTTATAATATTTAAGAACTCTTTTTCTTACATTATTAGAATTGCTTATAAAATAATCCACACGGGAAGCGGTGGCAAGGTCCCATACCCTCAGGTAATTAAAAAAAGCTTCTATAAATTTTCTTTTTAAAAATCTTATCCGCTCATTTTCAAGGTAGTCAAAATACATATTCCAGAGGTATCTCATGGGCGTATGACAATAACAGATATGGCATGTTTCGGGTTTTGTTAGAACTCCTTTTGCTATCCCCGATTCACTGCTTATAACAATATCATAATCTGAAAGGTCGAACTGTTCTATAGCAATAGGCATAAAGGGAAGATAAACCTGATGGTGCTTTTTCGAAAATGGTTTTTTCTGGATAGAAGAAGTATAAATTTTTTTACTGTTTATGATGCTGCTTACCTTATCTTTATCATAAACAAGAGTATAAATGTCAATATCAGGAAATATTTTACACAGACACTCAACAATTTTTTCTCCGCCGCGCATTCCTACAAGCCAGTAATGTACAAGCGCAATTTTTTTATTTTCAAGTATATTCATTTTTACAATTAATTAATTCTTAGCCGGGGCAGCCCTGTCTTTACACTACATCTATAGTTCTACTATTCTGCACTGTGCAATCATATTAAACTTAGTAAATAATAGGCTAACTTCCAGCTAAAATCAATTTTAAAATTTTAAATATCTGATATAATCTACGTCAATTAAAAATAAAATTATTTGCAGGCAAATCAGAATTAGTAAAACTTATGAGAAATTACCAGTTAACCAGAATACTTATTATACTTCTTGTCATTGTTTATTTCCTTTTATTTCTTGTTGTCTACACAAACGAGCGCTGGAGTGATGGCGATGAGGTCCATTATCTGGCTGTAACCAGCAGCATCATGAAAGATTTCGACCTTGTTCTTGATAATAATTATGAAAATAAAGATTATTTTACACACCACAGTCACGAGGAAAAACCACATGCATATCCCGGCAGATATGGCGAACTGAGGCCACAACATGGTATATTACCATCAATTATTATGGTGCCGGGTTACTGGCTGAGTACTTTTTGTAAAGAGACCCTGGGACTTTTTGAAAGTAATAGAGCTTTTTTATTTTTTCCGAGATTAACTATGCTATTTATTCATATTATCTTTAGCCTTGTTTTAATTAATTTCCTTAAAACCCTTGGATTTGATAAGAATATAAGCATATTGTGTGTAATTCTTTATTTAATTCAACTCCCGATTATTATTTACAGCCAGGCTATTTACTCTGACCTTCTCGCCGGATATTTTATAATGATGGGAGTTTTTGGAGTATTGTTGTTTGCAAAGACTGACAAATACAAGTGGTTAACATCAAGCAGTATTTTCTTGGGTTTGACTATCTTCCTGCATACAAAAATAATAATTTTTTCCACTCTTCTTATCATTTCCAGTTTTGTATACCTGCATTTAACATTTAAGGAAGATGATTCTTATAAAATCAGCAAGTGGTTTAAATCAGGATATTATCGTAAAATTGCTTACTGTATTTTAGGTCCCTGGCTATTTTTAACAGCCGGTTGCGTCTTAATGAAGTTTTACTGGTTTGGATCTTTTTATTTTGATGGACTGGGTGACCCTTCCCGAAAAGGTGGCTATTTATCGTTAATAAAAAGACCATTTACAAGAGGCCGTCTTGGTCAGTTACTAAGCACTAAAGCAGGTCTGATTTTAGTCATACTTGCCATTATTCTTCTGGCAATATGCCTGTATTTTCTTATTAAAAAGAAAAAATTTTTATACATACTTTTTCTCTTAATTATATTAGCTCTTGCTTACTCATATAAAGGCTGGCTTGGTCAGTGGCTGGATATTGAGGCAGGTTTAATTCCCAATGCGCCACTTCTTGCACTTATATTTCCGGGTTTATTTATATGGTATAGAAAAGACAAACCATCTTTTTTACTTATAGTCCCGGCAACTATTATCTATCTATCTATAAAAGCCGGCGTTTCCTGGAATCCGGGTTTTAGCCCTGCGGGCAGATATCTAATGATTGCTATTCCGGTTTTACTTCCAGCTCTTTGCTGGGTTCTATGGTCTGCTAGAAAAATTGTCTGGCTCAGATGGATAGTTGGAATTCTAACTTTTTTAAGTATTGTCCTTTCATCACTTATTCCTTTTGTCGGATGGATGGGCCTGCCTTATTCTAAAGGTTATAATATTTACTGGCGAACTATTTTAAATTTTTTAAGACTGGATTTTTTAGAACCTTATATTTCACTAAACTTTCTTAAACCCAAAACATACTATTATTATATTGGCCTGGGAATATTTGTTTTACTGTTAATTCTGGGTTTCTACCTGCAGAGAAAAATTACTAAAATAGAAAAATTAGAAGAAGTAAATAGCTAACCTCACTTACCATCAACTTAGCATCGTCTTTGTTTATTCTGGCTACCACTAATTAATAT
>JAQVHC010000084.1 GCA_028696435.1 Actinomycetota bacterium
TTGGATTTTTTATGGCTTATATATGCTATCAAAGATTTGCTGGTAATAGAATCTTGAGGTTTATTATACTTCTTCCAATGTTACTGATTCCCACTGCTGCAGCTGTTCTCTGGAGGTTTTTATATAACTATGATCTTGGACTTTTTAATCAGATGCTTAAAGCAATGAACCTATCTCCCATCGGGTGGCTGTCAAATCCCGGGCTTGCTCTTTATTCAGTGATTTTAACTGACATCTGGGCATGGACCCCATGGGTATTCCTCATACTGCTTGCTGGTATGGAAAATCTGGATGAAGAAGTTCTGGAGGCTGCAAGCATTGATGGCGCAAGTCAGTCCCAGGCTATCAGACACGTAATATTTCCAATGATGAAGCCAATTATTATAATTGCAGTTTCACTTAAAGCTATTGAAACTTTTAGAACTTTTGACTATGTCTGGGTGATGACAGCCGGTGGACCGGGGGGTGCAAGCGATATTACCAGCACTTTTATATACAAGCAGGCATCAAAGAATTTGCAGTACGGGTATGCTTCTGCTTTGAGTATTGTTGTTATGATTATATTAGTTATTCTTACTATTTTTATAGTTAGAAATCTAATTACTAGAGAGAGCGATTTATGAAAAGAATTTTTTTATGGATATCAATAGCTTTAATATTACTGTGGACACTTCTACCATTTTATTCTCTGATTGTAACCTCTATAGCTGCTTCTGGCTCTATCGGTGAGTTTTTTCCTAAAAATGTGACTTTTGAGTATTACAGAGCTATATTGTTTGGTGATGAGAGCGGCAGCAAAAGTATATGGAGCTATATGTTAAACAGTGTAATAATTGGCAGTATTTCTACAGTCGTTGTCCTTCTTGTCTCTGTGCCTGCTGCATATGGGTTCTCCAGATGGAGGTCAAGAACAAGCACCAATATTTATCTTAGTTATTTTGTTTTAAGAATGCTACCACCAATAGCACTCGTGGTTCCGAGACTTGTCATACTTGGACGCCTTGGTTTGATAGACACCTTTCTTGGGCTGGCTTTAATATATATCCCGACGCAGATTCCACTGGGTATATGGCTTATGAAGGGTTTTTTTGATGGTACACCGAAGGAACTTGAAGAAAATGCCTGGGTTGAAGGAGCAGGTGTTTTTAAAACATTCTGGAAAATTATTCTTCCCATAAATGGCAGTGGTATTGCTGTAACTGCTGTTTTTGTATTTATTTACTGCTACATTGAATTTCTTTATGCATCATTGATGGGAAGAAGCAGTGTAATAACATTACCCACATATATTGCAGGTTTTTCAACCCCGTGGGAGATAAGATTCCAGCTGATGCTGGCGGCTGCGTTAATCAGCATTTTACCAATGATAATACTCTTTGGCTTTGCCCAGCGTTATATTGTAAGAGGAATTACAGGTGGAGCACTGAAATATTAAGTGGCTAATATCTAAATATTTAGTATTATAAGTATAAAAAAGAAGTATATAGAGGGAGAGTAATATGAAAAAAATAAAAATAGGCATGATAGGTGCGGGAACACATGCTACTAATGAATTATACCCGAGTTTGAATTTTTTAGAAGATATTGAGAGAGTTGCAGTCTGTGATATAAGGGAAGAGGTTGCACAGAAGACTTCTAAAAACTTCGGATTTGAAAAGTACTATACTGATTACAAAAAAATGTTTGATTCCGAAATGCTGGACGGGGTTATTATCTGTATAAACGCAAAAGAACATCCTGCGGCAATAAAAGAAAGCTTAATTCATGGAGCGAACGTGCTTGTTGAGAAACCGGCAGCTATATACC
This sequence comes from Actinomycetota bacterium, assembly GCA_028696435.1. Lineage (GTDB taxonomy): Bacteria > Actinomycetota > Humimicrobiia > Humimicrobiales > Humimicrobiaceae > JAQVEM01. The sequence continues at coordinate 1,807 of JAQVHC010000084.1, forward strand.
CTGAAGAATGTAAAGAAATTCTGGAACTCTCCAGAAAAACCGGAAAATTTGTGATGGTAGAGCATCAAAAGAGGAGAGCAACAGCTTACCTGAAAATGATGGAGATAATTAATAAAAAGGAATTTGGCGATATTGTAATGATTGAGAGTAAGCAACATGGATATCCATACGAATCACTTTTTAATTGCCTGATTGAGCTTCAGATTCATAATATAGATATATTAAGAGCTTTTGGTGGAGAAGTAGGTAAAGTTAATGCATATCAAAAGAAGATAGCAGAAAACAGGTCAGCTATTATACTGGTACTGGAGTTTGAAAATGGTGTAATAGGTACTACTCATATAGGAACGGAGGGTAACAGGGGAGTTTATTGTGAAAGAGTTGAAATAGTTGGAACAGAAGGACAGGGTGTATTTGTAGAGAATGTAAGGAAAGTCGTGCATTACAAAGAAAATGATTCATATGTATGGCAACCTGATTGGATGCCACATGTAAGGAACTCAACTTTAAGACTTGATGGGTATCTGGGAAATATGGAACATTTTATTGATTGTATCAAAGAAGGGAAAAATCCAGTCCCGGATATTTATGATGAAATGAGGGCACTTGAAATAATATTTGAAACATGCAGGCAATTGGGCGCAGAACCCAGATGGAGTATGGTTGTTGGAGAAAAATAAATTTTAGAAGGAGAGGTTTAGTGATGCATGAGTTTTTTATCGAGAGAGTAAAAAATGAATTAATAAGAATCGTGGGTGAGAATAATCTATATATTAGTGATTTTGATAAAAGTGCATATTCGGTTGACGTATGGAGCGTATCAAGAAAGTGGGTCGATAAAGGTTTAATTAAAGAATTACCGGATTTTGTTGTTCTGCCAGAAAATGTTCAGCAAATATCTAAAATAATTAAACTGGCCAACATATATTCTATTCCTGTAATTACCCGTGGAGGAGGAGCAGGAGGGCTGGGAGGAGGTATTCCCTTCTTTGGTGGAATTGTGATAGATATTAAAAAGCTGGATAAAATAATAAGTCTTGATGAGAAATCATTAAACATTAAGGTCCAGACAGGAATAATGCAGATTGACCTTGAAAAATATTTAAATAGCAGGGGTTATACATTAAATCATTTACCCGCCTCTATCTATTGTTCAACTCTCGGTGGATTTTTATCTACAAGAGGCTCGGGAGTTTTATCCAGCAAATATGGCAAAATTGAAGATATGGTTCTCAGTCTGGAAGTTGTACTCCCTACGGGTGAAATAATTAATACTCTTCCAGTTCCACGACACTCTGCCGGACCGGGAATTGAACATTTTTTTATTGGAGCTGAAGGTACACTGGGAGTCATTGTATCTGCAGTTTTAAAAATCTTTTATCTGCCCGAGGTTAGATATTTTGATGCTTATATTTTTGATGATTTACATCTGGCACTTGAAGCAAGCAGGGAAGTAATGATAAACGGACTCGAGCCTAGCGTACTTAGAGTTTATGATGAGGGAGATACCAGAGATGTAGTAAAAAAAGAACTGGGCATTGATGTGAATAATGGATCATATGTTGTAATAGGGTTTGATGGTTTTAAAAGTATTGCTTCTGCACAGAGAAATATGGCAATTAAAATTTTTAAAAAATATAAAGCCAGAGACCTCGGAGAAAAACTTGGAAATCAGTGGTGGGAAAATAGATATGATCCTTATTATCCTCCCCATACGCTTGAATCAAAAAGAGACCTGTATGGAGTTATTGATACGATTACCACACATGATAATATAGAGAAATTATACCTTTCAATGAAAAAAGAACTGGAAGAAAAATTTAGTGACTGGAATATTATTTTTACTGCTCACTTTTCTCACTGGTATACATGGGGAGCTTCAGTTTATCCTCGCTTTATAGTAAGAAAACCTCCTGAAAATCCCTATGAATTCTTTAGGTTAAATAATGCTATATGGGATGCAGCAGTAAGAGTAATTTTAGAAAATAATGGTATTTTAAGTGAGCACCATGGTATAGGATTTCATTTGTCACCATATATGAGAGAACAATATAAAGAAGCATTTTTAGTACTGGAGAAATTAAAGAAAGGTCTGGATCCAAAGAATATTATGAATCCAGCAGTTCTGGGTTTTGAATTATAAAAAGAAAGGACATATCTAATGTATGTGAATGACTATTTAGATACTATTAATAAATGGAAACATTGCCCCATGGCAAACTATGTGTGCCCTGTTGCAAGATACACAAAATTAGAGACAAATACCCCAAGAGGGTTAGCTTTCATATATTCTCTAATAGTTGATAATCTAAAAGATATTGACGAAGTTACTATAGAAAGAATTTATCAGTGCAATTTATGCAGAGCCTGTGAAGCAATAAGCAGGGATGACTCAAGTATTCCTGAATTCATTCTGGCAGCTAGGAGAGATATAGTGGAGATGAAAATGGCTCCCGAGCCTGTAATTAGATTAAAAGACGATATCTGTAATAACAATAAACTTTGCGATATGGACCGGGTAAAGGATTTAGCATCAAATAGCAAATCAACACCTGAAACAGTTGTTGTTTTAAATTATGAATCAGAAAGTTCAAAAAAAATATTTTCAATAATTAAAAAATTACTGGCTGAAAATAATATTGATTGTGCAGAGATAAACATCGGTAAATATCCAGCTCCAGCTGCTATGCTCAGAGAGCTGGGCTATCAGGATTTATCCAGTAAAGTCTTAAATAATCTGACCTATATTATTAAAAATGTTAAGTTCAGAAAAATGGTTTTTATTACTCCCTACGACCTAGAATTACTTTTAAAAAGCCAGACTGTTGACATTGATAATATGTCGCAGGGGTTGGTTCATGCATTTGAGTTTCTCGAAGAGTTCATAAACGAAAAGGTAAAAAGAATTGATAAAAAGAAAGAAAAAATAATATATATTGATTCCGAGGGAAATAGAAAGTCTGACAAATTTTATGAAATTCCACGAAAATTACTGATAGATGTTGCAGGCTTTGATATTAAGGAGATGGTCTGGAATAAAAAAGAATCTTTTTCCTGCGGAGGACTCACATTACAATACCTGTACTGTGATATTTTTGATGGGATTATAAAAATCATATCCAATGAGTTAAAAGATTATAATATAAAAAAAGTGGTAACTCCATGTCCTCATTGTATTGAAAATCTTTGTACTAATCCAGATTTAAAAGATAATTATGAAATTATTGATTTATGGGAGGCACTTTTTACTATCAATAAACCTGGTGGCTAATACTGTATAGTTAGATGCTATAGTTATCTATTATTTTTATCATTATTATTTTTTTAATAGTCAGGTAGTTATAAGTGAGAGAAGAATATTATTTAGGATCTGATATAGGAACCAGCTCCTGTAAAACTGTAGTTATTAATAGAGAAGGAGCTATTCTCGGGCAGGCCTCTAAAGAATACTGGCCAGATACAGATAATGGTTTAGTTGCTGAAATAGACCCTGAGATGTGGTATGAATCTTTTTTATGCACTTTAAAAGAAGCCTGTAGCAAAGCAAATATTTTGCCGGGGAGCATTAGTGGAATTGGTTTAACAGGTCAGATGGTTACATTGATAGGAGTGGACAAAAGCGGAGTTCCTGTAAGGCCGGCGATACTCTGGTATGATAAAAGAGGTTATGAGTATTTAGATAATCTAAATGTAGACCAGAAAGAAATGATTCGCTTAATTACCCACAACCCAGTTAATCCAACCTTTACATTACCTAAATTATTATGGGTAAAATATAATGAACCTGATGTATTTAAAAAGATATATAAAATACTGTGGTCCAGCGATTTTATAAAAATGAAACTTACTGGAAATTACTGCACTGATATGA
>JAQVHC010000007.1 GCA_028696435.1 Actinomycetota bacterium
CAATACTGAAATGGAAATAAACCTTATATCCAATATAGCTATGGAAGAAGGACAGAGGTTTGCTATTCGTGAAGGTGGAAGAACTATAGGAGCAGGTAGTGTTACAAAGATACTTGAGTAGAGAAAATAGAGATAATAGAAAGCAGGAGGAGAAGTAATGACACCAGGTAAATCGGGTCAGAGAATTAGAATTAAATTAAAAGCTTATGATAGTGAAATAATAGATCGTTCAGCAAGAAAGATAGTGGAAACAGTTGAGAATTCCGGTGCAATAGTTTCTGGCCCAATTCCACTGCCAAATAAAAAAAATGTATATTGTGTTATAAGATCTCCTCATGTAGATAAAGACTCAAGAGAACATTTTGAAATACGAACACATAAGAGACTTATAGATATAATAGACCCTAACCCAAAAACGGTAGATTTATTAATGAGACTAAATTTACCCGCTGGAGTGGGTATAGAGATAAAATCTTAAAGGGAAGTGTTTTCTGGAAAGTGATGTAAAGATGATAAATGCAATATATGGGAAAAAACTTGGATGTACACAGATATTTAATGAAAAAGGCGATGCTTTATATGTGACAGCGATAGAGGCAGAACAATGTGTAGTTGTTCAGGTTAAAGATGAAAAAAAAGATGGATATAATGCTCTGAAAATTGGATTTGGTAGCATTAAGGATAAGAAAGCAAGTAAGCCTCATAAAGGTGAGTTTGACAAAAATAAAGTAGAGCTAAAGAAATATTTAAGGGAAATCAGGGTGGACAAATTTGACAGTGAATATAAACCCGGTGATAATCTCGACCTTAAGGTTTTCAAAATAGGTGATAAGGTAAAAATAACGGGAAACAATAAGGGCAAAGGGTTTGCTGGAGTAATAAAGAGGCATGGTTTTCAAAGAGGAAGAATGTCGCATGGTTCTCATTCCCACAGGATACCTGGTTCTGTTGGAATGTGTTCTACTCCTTCAAGAATAGCGAAAGGGAAAAAGATGCCGGGCAGGATGGGTAATAAACAGGTTACAATCCGGGGTTCGGAAATAGTTGATATTATTGAAGACCAGAATTTGATTCTGGTTAAGGGGAGTGTCCCGGGTGCTAAAGGGAGTTTTGTTTTATTAAGGAAAGTCTAATAGACTGTTGTTTTTAGGAGAATAAGATGGGTAACCTTAGTGTAATAAATATTGACGATGGCACGGAGTTAGAAAAAATTAAAATACCAGATGAACTTGTAAAAAAGGAGATCAATTCTGAGGTATTATATTATGAAGTTAAAAGATATCTTGCTTCAGTAAGGACCGGTACACATAAAACTAAGGATAGAAGCGAGGTGCGGGGCGGTGGTAAAAAACCCTGGAGACAAAAAGGTACAGGAAACGCCCGGGCAGGTTCAATAAGGTCCCCTTTGTGGAAAGGTGGTGGAGTAGTTTTTGGTCCTGTGCCAAGAGATTATTCTTTTAAATTGAACAAAAAAGTTATAAAGCAGTCCAGACTAATGGCATTATCAGAAAAATATAAAGATAAAAAAATTATTGTAATAGATGAACTAAAATTTGAGAAACCAGCCACAAAAAAAGCTGAAATGGTGCTCAGAAAACTTAATCTGGATAAAAGTAAAAAAATACTAATTGTTTTTGATAATCTTGATAATAATGAGGTAAAATCTTTCAGGAACATTCGAAATGTTATGATTGAAAGTGTCAGGGGCTTGAATACATATATTATGCTTGTAGCAGATTACATAATTTTTACCAGAAGTTCGTTGAATGATTTTATAGAGAGGTTTAAGTAATGAAAGATCCGAGGGATATAATTCTATCTCCGGTTGTGTCTGAAAAAAGTTATGCCGGGGTTCAGAGTAAAAGATACTCTTTTTATGTGGATATTAGAGCAGAAAAGAGTGAGATAAAAAGAGCGATTGAAGATATATTTAAAGTTAAAGTTTTAAAGATAAGTACAATAAATATTAAACCCAAACCAAAGAAGCTTGGGAGATCGACGGGTACGAGTTCGCGCATGAAAAAGGCTGTAGTTACCCTTAGTAAAAAAGATAAGATTGATTTTTTTGAGTCTGTCTGATTTGACAGGAGGTATTAGAGTTGGCTGTTAAAAAATATAAACCTACTTCTCCGGGAAGAAGATTTGGAACAGTTTCAGATTTTAAAGTTTTGACAAAAAAAAGGCCGGAAAAGTCGCTGACCAGGCCTTCTAAAGAATTTGCCGGAAGAAATAATAAAGGCAGGATTACAAGAAGGCACAGTGGTGGCGGACATAAGAGGCTATACAGAGTTATAGACTATAAGAGACTGAGAGACGGTATTCCGGCACGGGTAGAAGCTATTGAATATGACCCCAATAGAAGTGCAAGAATTGCTTTGCTTAGCTACAAAGATGGTAAAAAAAGCTATATAATAGCACCTCTGAAAGTAAAAGTTGGAGATATTTTAATGTCCGGAGAAAAGGTTGACATTAAGGCCGGTAATGTTATGCCGTTAAGAAATATTCCGGTTGGGACAATAATACATAATATAGAATTAAAAGAAGGTAAAGGAGCAGAACTTGCAAGGTCTGCTGGAGCATCTGCACAGCTTCTTGCAAAGGAGGGAGATTATGCCAGCATAAAGCTTCCTTCGGGTGAGGTCAGACTGGTTAGATTAAATTGCAGGGCGTGTATAGGTCAGGTTGGAAATACAACCCATGAGATTATTCACCTGGGTAAAGCAGGAAGAAAAAGATGGCTCGGGGTGAGACCCTCTGTCAGGGGAACGGCAATGAATCCGGTAGATCATCCTCATGGTGGTGGTGAAGGTAAAAATAAAAGTGCAGGAAGAAACCCTGTTACTCCCTGGGGTAAGCCAACACTGGGTTACAGAACAAGGAAGAAAAATAATAAAAATGATAAATATATAGTCAAAAGAAGAAATAAATAAATTATTAATCAGCTTTACTATAGTGCTTAGAGGAGGGTTATAGTGTCAAGGTCTCTAAAGAAAGGGCCTTTTGTAGAAGAAAAATTAATGAAAAAAATAAATGGACTAAATGAATCAGGAGAAAAGAAAATTATAAAAACCTGGTCCAGAAGTTCAACTATTTTCCCGGAAATGGTTGGCCATACTATAGCTGTTTATGATGGCAGGAGACATATTCCGGTCTTTATATCAGAATCCATGGTCGGGCATAAACTTGGAGAATTTGCACCGACAAGGTCTATAAGACCGCACGTTTTTAAAGGGAAAAGCGAGAGGACTACCACTGTAAAAAAATAATGGTCTTAGCTGTTAAAAAAGGAGGCTAGAGATTTGGAAGCGAAAGCTGTTGAGAAATATATAAGAATATCACCAAGAAAAGTAAAATATGTAGTTGACATGATAAAATCAAAACCCATTGAGGATGCGATAGATATTCTGTCCTTAACTCCGAATGGGGCAGCAGTTGTGGTTAAAAAAGCAATACAGAGCGCTGTGGCAAATGCAACTGAAAATCATAAAATGAAAGAAGAAGATTTATATATTTCAAAAATACTGGTAAATGAAGGGCCAACATTAAAAAGATTTAAACCAAGAGCAAGAGGCAGAGCCACCAGGATAAGAAAAAGGACTACTCATCTGTCAGTTTATGTATCTGATGGAAAAGGAAAGGAGGTTAAGGATGGGGCAAAAGGTAAATCCTAATGGACTCAGAATTGGAATTAATAAAGACTGGCAATCAAGGTGGTTCGCTTTAAAAGATTACCCTCGTTTTCTCGAGGAAGACATTATTATTAGAAAGATAATAAAAGAACAGCTTGGAAATGCAGGGATTTCAAAAATTGAAATCGAAAGAACAGAAGAAGAAGTAAAAGTTGATGTCCATACTTCGAAGCCGGGTATAGTTATAGGAAGAAGAGGGGCAACAATTAATGATATAAGAGACCTGATAGAAAAAAGAACAGGTAGTATTATTCAATTAAATATAATTGAAATAAAGAAACCTGAACTTGTTGCAAAACTGGTAGCTGAAGGGATTGCTTCGCAACTGGAAGGGCGTGTTAGCTATAGAAAAGCTATGAAAAAAGCTGTTTCGTTATGTATGAAGGCAGGAGCAAAAGGTATCAGGGTCCAGTGTGCAGGAAGATTGGGTGGAGCTGAAATGGCAAGGACTGAATGGTACAGAGAAGGGAGAGTTCCCCTCCATACACTAAGAGCAAATATTGATTATGGTTTTGCAGAAGCCAATACAACTTTTGGTAAGATTGGTGTTAAGGTATGGATATATCTTGGAGACGTTATACTTGATGAGAAAGAAATAGAAAAGGAAAAGCGACAGGATAAGGATAATAAAGTAGAAGAGAAAGTTTAAGATTTGAATTAAGATCAGGAGATATATTATGGCAGCGATGTTAATGCCTAAAAGGGTTAAATATAGAAAAGTACATAGGGGTAAAATGAAAGGTAGAGCAAAGGGAGGTACAAAACTTTCTTTTGGAGAATATGGAATGCAGGCACTTGAGTCTGGCTGGTTAACAAGCAGGCAGCTTGAGGCTGCGAGAGTAGCTCTGACCAGATATATAAAAAGGGGAGGAAAAGTGTGGATAAATGTTTTTCCTCATAAGCCGGTAACTAAGAAACCTGCCGAAACACGTATGGGTGGAGGAAAAGGTGCTCCTGAAGACTGGGTAGCCGTGGTTAAACCAGGCAGAATATTATTTGAAGTTTCAGGTGTAAGTATGGAAGTTGCTAAAGAGGCAATCAGGCTGGCTTCTAGTAAATTACCAATAAAAACAAAATTTATTTATGAAGAATTTTAGGCAAGTGCATAAAAAATGAAAGTAAACGAATTAAGAGAATTAAGAGAACAAACAAAAGAAGAATTAGAAGCAAAGCTTTTAGAAATTAAAAAAAGTCTTTTTGCCCTTAAGTTCCAGAAAGCGACAGGTCAGCTGGATAATCCTTTAAAAATACGGAATCTGAGAAAGGATATAGCAAGAATAGAGACCCTTCTCAGAGAAAAGGAATTGAACAAAGAAAAAGAATTGAATAAGGAAAATGCTGGCGCAGACACAGATATTGAGGAGGAAGTTGGCAGGAAGGAAATCAGGAAAAAAATAAAATTAAGAAAAAAGGCATAAAAAAGAAGGTATAAAATATTAAAGGGGGATTTTTTGGGAAGCGCAAAAGCAAAAACAAGAATAGGTACAGTGGTTAGCGACAAAATGGATAAGACAGTTGTTGTTGCGGTAGAGTCTTATTATAAGCACCCTTTATATAAAAAAATATTGAGGAAAGTAAAAAAATTTAAAGTGCATGACCCTGATGGAAAGTGCAAAATAGGTGATGTGATAAAAATTTCTGAAACCAGACCTCTGAGCAAAACAAAACGATGGAGGCTGGTAGAGGTTATAAAGAAAGCTGAGTAAAGAGGGATTTAGAAATGATTCAGGTTGAAACAAGAGTAAAAGTGGCAGATAATACAGGAGCGCATGTAATTGAATGTATAAAAGTTCTGGGCGGTTCCCGAAAAAGGTATGCACGTGTCGGGGATATATTTGTTGCAACTGTAAAAGTTGCTGACCCTGGAGGGGTTGTAAAAAAAAGTGATATTGTAAAAGCTGTGCTGGTAAGGTCAAAAAAGATATACAGAAGAGCCGATGGTTCTTATATAAGGTTTGACGATAATGCGGCTGTTATTATTGATGCACAAAATAATCCACGTGGGACCAGGATTTTTGGTCCTGTGGCAAGGGAGCTCCGGGATAAAAATTTTATGAAGATAATTTCACTTGCGCCCGAAGTAGTTTAATTTTTGGTTTATTAATTAATGGGGATTAGAAATGTTAAAGATAAAGAAAAATGACAGAGTAGAAATAATAAAAGGTAAAGATAAAGGGAAAACTGGTAAAGTGCTCCGTATAGAACCAGCCAGGAATAGATTATATGTTGAAGGCATCAATATAGTAAAAAAGCATACAAGGCAGCAGGACCAGAACATGCCAGGCGGTATCATTAAGAAGGAAGGACCTATTATAATTTCTAATGTTAAACTGGTCTGTCCGAATTGCGGTAAGGCAGCAAGAGTTGGTTTTGAAGTTAAAGAATCAGGTGTAAAAGCAAGAATATGCAGAAAATGTAAGCAGCAAATTTAAAATAGCCAGGTGATTATTAATGGAACCTAGATTAAAAGAAAAGTATACTAAGGAAATTATTCCTAAAATGTTAAAAGAATATAAATTTAAAAATGTGATGGAAGTGCCCAGAATAGAAAAAATATGCATTAATATGGGTGTTGGTTCTGCAACACAAAATATAAAAGAGCTGGAATCTGCAAGCCAGGAACTTGCAGTTATTTCAGGGCAGAAACCTATTATAACTAGAGCAAGAAAGTCAATTGCAGGTTTCAAGCTAAGAGAAGGAAACCCGATCGGGTGTATGGTTACATTAAGAGGTAATAGAATGTATGAGTTTTTGGACAGGCTGTTAAGTGTAGCAATTCCAAGGATCAGGGATTTCAGGGGTCTTTCCAGAAAAAGTTTTGATGGTCATGGAAATTATACTCTTGGAATAAAGGAGCAGTTAATTTTTCCGGAAGTAAGTTATGATAGCATTTTAAGTGTCAGGGGTATGAATATAACTATAACCACAACAGCTAAAAATGATGAAGAAGCGATATTTTTACTTGAAGAATTCGGGTTTCCATTCAAAAAATAAGAAATTTTAAGTTTTTAAGGAGATAAATAATTGGCAAGGAAATCACTTATAGAGAAGCAGAAGAAAGAAGCTAAATATAAAACAAGAAAATATAACAGGTGTATCCAGTGTGGGAGGGCCAGGGGTTATTATAGAAAGTTCGGGTTATGCAGGATATGCCTTAGAAAAATGGCACATGAGGGAAAAATTCCTGGGCTGACCAAGTCCAGCTGGTAAAAGGAGGATATACATGTCGGGTATTACTGACCCTATTTCAGATATGTTGACCAGGATACGGAATGGTGGTATTGCTAAATTGACCAGTGTAGATATACCGTATTCAAAATTTAAAGCAGAAATAGCAGAAATATTAGATAAAGAAGGTTATATAAAAAGCTATGAAATTCATAAAGATGAGGGCGTTGGCGGCATAATTAGAGTATATTTAAAATATGGCAAAGACAAGAAATGTACCATAAGTGGGCTTAAGAGAATAAGTAAGCCAGGACTCAGGGTTTATGTTAGGAAAGACGAAATTCCAAAAGCGCTCGGCGGACTTGGAACAGTTATATTGTCTACGTCAAAAGGCGTGCTTACTGATAAGGATGCAAGAAAGCAGCAGGTTGGCGGAGAAGTAATATGCTTTATATGGTAGAGGAGTGAGTTAAAGGTGTCAAGGATAGGAAAGAAACCTATAAATATTCCAGATGATGTAGAAGTTAAAATAAATGAGGATAATATCATTGTAAAAGGGAAAGCAGGAGAGCTTTCTTTAAAATACGATAAAAACTCTATCAGAATAAATATGGAAGAAAAAAAATTAACTGTTATTCCTGTTTCAAATGACAATGAAGATAAGGCAAAATATGGGCTTTACAGAAGTCTAATCAATAATATGGTTATAGGTGTAACAGATGGTTTTAGTAAGACCCTGAAGATAGTCGGTGTAGGTTATAGGGTAGCTAAAAAGGGTGATAACCTGGAAATATCTGTAGGTTATTCAAATCCAGTTGTAGTAAACCCTCCAGAAGGGATAACTTTTGACGTTCCTGATAATACTACAATAATAGTCAGGGGAATAAATAAAGAGGTAGTCGGACAAACAGCTGCAAAAATTAGAAGTGTAAGAAAACCTGAGCCTTATAAAGGTAAGGGTATAAGATATGAGGATGAAATAATAAAAAGAAAAGTTGGCAAAACATCAATTGCTTCTGGCAGTTAAACTTTTACAGGAGTTTTTATGAAAAATAAATTTGAAAGAAAAAATAAAAGTTTAAAAAGAAAATTAAGAAATAGTTATAAAGTTAGAAGTAGGAGCGATAGCCCGAGGCTCGTTGTTTATCGCAGCAACAAACATATTTATGGGCAGATAGTAGATAATAATACCGGTGCTACAATTACAGGAATATCAAGTAAAAGTATTGAAAGTAAAAAAGAAGATAAGGGTAAAATTGATATAAGCTTTAGGACCGGTGAAGCCCTGGCTGAAATAGCAAAAAAGAAAAAAATAAGCGAGGTTGTTTTTGATAGGGGATGCTATAAATACCATGGAAGGGTGAAAGCTCTGGCCGAAGGAGCAAGAAAAGGTGGTTTAAAATTTTAACATTATCTCCAGGGAGGAAATTGAGTGATTGAACTTTCTGAAAATACAGAATTAGTTGAAAGAGTAATAAAAATAAAAAGAGTAGCCAAAGTAGTAAAAGGCGGCAGGAGATTTAGCTTCAGTGCCCTGGTAGCGGTAGGCAATATGGATGGCATGGTGGGAGTTGGTTTTGGAAAAGCAAATGAAGTTTCTACTGCAATTCAGAAGGGCATAAATAATGCGAAAAAAAATATGTTCAGAGTTCCAATAATTGACGGAACAATACCTTATCCAGTTGAAGGTCGTTTTGGAGCAGGTCATGTTTTTATGAAGCCGGCTTCACAGGGTAAGGGAGTTATTGCAGGTGGGGCTGTAAGAACAATTGTGGAGCTTGCAGGTGTGAAGGATATCCTCACAAAGTCTCTTGGAAGTGCCAATGCTCTTAATGTAGCCAGAGCAACAGTTGAAGGTTTGAAGATGCTTAAGTTACCCGGGGAGATAGAAGCTTCAAAGGAAAAAGAAAAAGCCGTTGAAGTTAGTTAAATAATTGTTTTTATTAATTTTTGTAAATCTGGAAGGAGAAAGTAGTGAAACTCTGTGATTTAGATTCTCCTGAATCTATAAAAAAAAGAAAAAGAGTGGGCCGGGGAAATAGTTCAGGGCATGGGACCACATGCGGAAAAGGTACCAAAGGTCAGCTCTCAAGATCTGGAGGGAAAACCAGAATAGGATTTGAAGGTGGACAAATGCCCCTTCAGAGAAGATTGCCGCATCTAAAGGGTTTTAAAAATACAAGAAAGAAAGAAAACAATATCATAAATGTAGGACAGCTGGACAGGTTTAACGAAGACAGTGTTATTGATTATGATTTTTTAGAAAAGAACGGTCTTATAATAAGAAAGACCGGGCCAATAAAAATACTGGGTAAAGGTGAAATTACAAAAAAAGTTACTGTCAGAGCTAATTTTTTCAGCAAAACCGCAATAGATAAAATTGAAAAAGCTGGTGGAAAAGTAGAGGTGGTTTAGTGTTCAGGGCAATAGCAAATGCTTTCAGGATTAAAGAAATTCGTAACAGAATACTCTTTACGGTTGGTATTCTTGCCCTTTACAGACTTGGTGCTAATATACCTGTACCCGGTGTTGATCCAACTAAAATTTTTGAGCAGGTTGAAGCCGGACTTATGGGTATGATGGACCTGTTTTCGGGAGGAGCTTTAAGTAATTTTGCAGTATTTTCACTTGGCATCATGCCTTATATAACAGCTACTATAATATTGCAACTTCTTCAGGTAGTTATCCCAAAACTGGAACAAATGGCAAAAGAAGGGGAACAGGGAAGAAGGAAAATAAATCAGATAGCAAGATATATAACTGTGGGACTTGCAATTATGCAGTCCACAGCGATGGTTTTTACCTTCAGGAATTATGGGGTTATACCGGTGTTTGATTTCATGCATGTTAGCTTAATAATCATCACATTAACTGCAGGCACAACGTTAATAATGTGGCTGGGGGAATTAATAAACATACATGGGATAGGAAATGGAATCTCACTTATAATTTTTGCCAATATCGTTTCAAGAATACCCGGTCAGGTAGTAAGCTTATTTAGATTAAGAAGTACAAGTTATTTTAATCTGGTGCTATTTGCAATTCTGGCAATTGCAACAATAATTGCTGTGATACTTATACAGGAGGGTGAAAGGAAGATACCGGTTCAATATGCAAAGAGAGTTGTGGGGAGAAAGATTTTTGGTGGACAGAGTACATATATACCCTTGAAAGTTAACCAGTCTGGAGTAATGCCTATAATAATTGCTATATCTGTATTACTTTTTCCTGCAACAATTGCGCAATTCACACCAGTAGGGTGGATTCAATCTATAGCAAACGCTCTGAGCCCTACAAGAGAGGGCAGGGTAAATCCAATTTATGCAATTATATATACTGTTCTTATTATTGTTTTTGCGTATTTCTACACTGCCATTACGTTCAATCCGCTGGATACTGCAGATACTTTGAGAAAATATGGTGGCTTTATCCCTGGAATACGTGCGGGGAAAAGTACTGCGGACTATTTATCAAATATTTTAAACAGGATAACACTTCCAGGTGCAATATTTCTTGCGATAATTGCTCTTCTACCGGAAATATTAATTAGTTATATGAATATACCTTTTAAATTTGGTGGTACATCAATAATTATTGCTGTAGGTGTTGCGCTGGAGACTATGAGACAGCTTGAGTCTCAATTAACTATGAGGGACTATGAAGGATTTTTAAAATGAGAATAGTCTTACTGGGCGCACCTGGTGCAGGAAAGGGAACGCAGGCAAACAAAATTTCTCATAAATTTAATGTGCCCCATATCTCTACTGGAGATATTTTAAGACATGAGATTAAAAATGGTACAGAGCTGGGAAATGAGATATCTAAATTTGTTGAGAGCGGGGAGCTGGTTCCGGATAAGTTTATTATTGAGATAATAAAGAATAAAATAAACAGCGGGCAGTTAAAAAATGGATTTATAATGGATGGGTTCCCGAGAAATTTAAAACAGGCAAAAATGTTTTCAGAAATGCTTGATGAGCTGGGTATTGAACTGGATAAAGTAATTAATATAGTTGTTAGTAAAGATGAAATTATTAATAGATTAAGTAACAGGAGAATATGCAGTAGCTGTAAAAGTATATATAGTTTTAATAATGATAATGAATTAGAAAGATGTCCGAAATGCGGTGGCGAATTGCTTAAAAGAAAAGATGATAGCGTTGAAGTTATTAAAAACAGGCTGGAAGTATATGAAGCTGAAACCAGGCCACTCATTGATTACTATTCTGATAAGGGACTACTTGTTAATGTTGATGGTTCAGGCAGTGCGGAGGAAATCACTGAAAGGATATTAAAAGTTTTATGATAATATGTAAGTCAGCAGACGAAATTAAAATCATGGAAGAAGCGGGTAAAATTGTAGCCCGGGTTTTTTTGAAAATTGAAGAAGTTATAAGACCGGGTGTTACTACCGCATTTTTAGATAAAGTAGCAGAGGATGCTATACTTAAAGAAAATGCAATCCCTGCTTTTAAGGGCTATACCGGAAGGTTTGGTAAAAAGCCATTTCCAGCCAGTATCTGTGCATCTATCAATGAGGTAGTTGTCCACGGGATTCCTGATAGTAGAGTCATACATGAAGGTGATCTGGTTTCTATAGATATTGGTGTAAAGTTCAAGGGATTTTATGGAGATGCAACCAGGACTTATAAAATTGGGAAAGTAAGTAAAATTGCAGAGAAGTTATGGAATGCTACCAGAGAAGCCCTTGATATTGGTATAGAGAAATGCAGAGTAGGCGCCAGATTATCAGACATATCAAATTCAATTGAGAAGAGGGCGCTGGAAGATGGCTTTTCAGTAGTGAAAGATTTTGTTGGTCATGGCATAGGGAGAGATATGCATGAAGACCCTCAGATATTAAATTATGGGCCTCCCGGCCAGGGTCCTATTTTAAAAGAGGGTATGGTTCTGGCTATAGAGCCTATGTTAAATCAGGGAACCAGCAAAGTTGAAGTATTGAATGATTTATGGACCGTCGTAACAAAAGACAGAAAGCTTTCATGTCATTTTGAGGATACAGTAGCAGTATCGAGTAACGGCCCTTTGATATTAACAAGGATTTAAAACATAAATTTTAAGATATAAGAAGAGATACAAATATTATTAAAAATTTTGTAGACATACTAAAAAATTTTTGCTAACCTGAGTAGTTGCGCTATTTTTTATGTCAGGATATTGATCTGGAGGTTTAAAAATTTCTAAAAAAGAGAGTGTAATAGAAGTAGAAGGAACTATTTTAGAAGCACTCCCAAATGCCATGTTTAAGGTTGAACTTGATAATGGCCATAAGGTACTTGCTCATATTTCAGGTAAAATGAGAATGCATTATATAAAAATTTTACCTGGAGATAGAGTTAAGGTTGAAATATCACCTTATGATTTAAACAGGGGAAGAATTATTTTTAGAAAAAAATGATTGATTTGATGCTTTTAATACTTTTATAATAAAAGCCTGATATTTTAGGTGTAAAAGTAAAATTAGAGGTTGATGAAAAGAGAGAAAAAAAATGAAAGTAAGACCATCAGTTAAAAAAATATGTAAAAGCTGTAAGATTGTAAAAAGAGAAGGGAAAGTTATTGTTATCTGTAAAAATCCCCGTCATAAGCAAAGACAGGGTTAAGGAGGTTCTAATTGGTAAGAATTTCAGGTGTAGATATACCAAATGACAAACATATTTGTGTAGCTCTAACTTATATATTTGGAATAGGCAGGTCAACAGCGGATAAAATACTGGAAGAATTAAATATTGATAAGAGCATAAAGGCTAAGGATCTCAGTGAAGACGAACTGATAAAGATAAGGGAATATATAGAAAATAATTATGTGATTGAAGGAGACCTTAGAAGAGAAATAAACCAAAATATAAAAAGATTAATTGAAATAAATTCTTACAGAGGCATCAGGCATAAAAGAGGCCTACCGGTGAGAGGGCAGAGAACTCATACCAATGCCAGAACAAGAAAAGGTAGAAGAAAAAGTGTTGGGATAAAGAAGGGAAAACCTTAATAAAAACTTAAGGGAGGCGAACTTGGCGAAAAAAACTGTTGGTAAAAAAAGAATAAAAAGCAGAGAAAGAAAGAATATACCCTATGGTATTGCGCATATACAGTCTACTTTTAATAATACAATTGTAAATATTACAGATTTAAATGGCAATACTATTGCATGGGGCAGTGCAGGAGGTCAGGGTTTTAAGGGTTCAAGAAAAAGCACACCCTTTGCTGCTCAGGTAACTGCTACAGCAGTGGCCAGGGCTGCGAAAGACCATGGAGTTGCAAGAGTTGATGTTAGAGTTAAAGGTGTGGGCTCAGGGAGAGAAACTGCTGTAAGGTCTCTTCAGGCAGCCGGGTTAGAGATTGGTAATATAATAGATGTAACACCGGTACCACACAATGGATGCAGACCTCCCAAAAGAAGGAGAGTTTAAAGAAGTTTTAAATAAGGAGTAATCGTAGATGATGACAAGTAAAGAACCTGCTTGCAAACAGTGCAGAAGAGAAAGAGAAAAATTATTTTTAAAAGGTCAGAGATGTTTTTCAGATAAGTGTGCTTTTGAAAAAAAGCCTTATGTTCCGGGTCAGAGAGCTAAAAGAAGGCTTGTGGAAACGGAGTATTATAACCAGCTTAGAGAAAAACAAAAAGCAAAAAAATACTATGGAGTACTGGAGCGACAGTTTAGAAATTATTATAAAAAATCTGTAAAGAAAAAAGGGATAGCTGGAGAGAATTTACTTAAATTTCTTGAAACAAGACTTGATAGCGTTCTTTACACGATGGGATTTGCTATTTCGAGAGCGCAGGCAAAGCAACTGATTGCGCACGGGCATGTTAGAGTTAATGGTAAAAAAGTTGATAGACCCTCATACCAGCTCAAAGAAGGAGACGAGGTAAGCATAGCAGAATCCAGCAAAGAAATATTGCCGGTTATTGAAGCAAAAGAAAGCGGAGCTAGTCTTACCATACCCGGATATCTTGAAGTTGACCTTGATAATCTAAAAGGCAGACTTTTGAGATATCCTGAACGTGACGAAATAAAAGCTCCTATCAATGAGCAGGTGATAATTGAACTTTATTCTAAGTACTAATTAATACTAAATTAGTACCAGGTAATATGAAATTCTATTGATTTTTCTTTTAGGAGGTAGATATAAATTGCTAAAAATGCATAAGCCGGGTGTTAGCGTCCAGCATAAAGACGATTTTTCTGGTGAATTTATTATAGAGCCATTAGAAAGAGGTTTTGGCCATACTCTTGGTAATTCAATAAGAAGAGTATTGCTTTCATCTATAGAAGGTGTCGGGATTACAAGAGTTAGAATTGATGAAATCATGCACGAATTTTCAACTCTTGATGGAATGAAGGAAGATATACTGGAATTTATCACAAATCTAAAGGGAGTTGTTTTTAGAATGGAAAGTGATGAACCGGTAATTTTAAAACTTGAGAAAAAAGGACCGGCAACTGTAAAAGCTTCAGATATAAGCCTTACTTCCGATGTTGAAATAATTAATCCTGATGAATATATCTGTACCCTTACAAAGAAGGGTAAATTAAATGCAGAAATAAGAGTCGAGAAGGGTAAAGGTTATAGAACAGCCGAAGAAAATGCAGTTGAAGGAGAACCTATAGGGGTGATACCTATTGATACAATTTTTTCACCAGTAAAGCTGGTTCAGTTTAAAGTGGAAGATACCAGAGTTGGTCAGATGACTAACTTTGATAGGCTTTCTATTGATATTAAAACTAATGGTAGCGTCAAACCGGAGGATGCTTTAAGTCAGGCATCCAAAATTATTAATGATTATATGTCACTTCTTATAGATCTTTCTGAAAGGGCAAATAAGGACGAGCCTATATTTGAAGAGGTTGAGGAGGAAGATAAGAGTAAGGAGTATCCTTCAATTGAAGAACTGGAACTTTCTGTGAGGGCATATAATTGTCTTAAAAGAGAAGGAATTAATACGGTAGATAAGTTGATGGAATATAGCGAAGATGAGCTTATGGACATAAGGAATTTTGGCCAGAAATCTTTTCAGGAAGTAAAAGATAAAATGAAGGAACTTGGACTATCTTTTAAACAAAAATAACGGACAGGGGAGATAGGGTTATGGTAGTACCTAAAAAAGGCAGAAGACTGGGTGGGAATAGCAGCCACCAGAAAGCGATTATGAGAAATTTAACTATTTCGTTGTTTGATAATGGCGAGATTGTAACTACACAGGCAAAAGCCAGACATTTAAAGAGTTTTGTTGATAAATTAATAACAATATCCAAGAAAGATAATCTTGCTGCCAGAAGGAGATGTATAGAGTTGCTTGGCAATACCGAGGCTGTGCAAAAATTATTTAATGAAATATCTCCCGCTATGTATGATAGGTCCAGTGGGTTTACGAGGATTGTTAAATATAAGAACAGAGCTGGAGACGGTGCTCCACTTGTAATAGTGCAATTACTTAAAAAGTAAACCGGGTTCTGTTATTTTGAAAAGCATAAATTTACACTGCATGATATGATAAATAATTATATGGCAGTTGTAGAATATGATGGCACTGGTTATAGTGGGTTTCAGATACAGCCCGGTAATGTCAATACTATACAGGGCCGTCTGACAGAAGTTTTCTCAAAAATATTAAATGAAAAAATTGATTTTAAATATGCAGGAAGAACTGATGCAGGAGTTCATGCCAGGCATCAGGTAGTAAATTTTTACACTAATGCGGAACTGGATATTTATAGAATAAAGTGGTCTGTTAATAGTCTGCTTCCTGATGATATAGTTGTTAAGGAAATGAAGAAAGTTGGTCCTTTATTTGATGCAAGAAAGGATGCGATTTTAAGGGAATACAGTTATTATGTAGTTAATAAAGAATATCAGAGTGTTTTTTTGAAAAAATACAGTATTCTTGTAAATAAGAAACTAAACATAAAACTAATTGAAAAGGCTGCAAAAATGTTTGTTGGCCAGAAGGACTTCGGGTCCTTTTGTAATCCTGAATGTCTTAAAGACAATACAATAAGGAAAGTGTTTAGATTTACAGTTAGAAAAACGGAAGACGATTTAATTATTTTTAAAATAGCTGCAAATTCTTTTTTATATAATATGGTTAGAATACTGGTAGGGACACTACTCGAGGTGGGCAGTGGACAGAGAGATCTAGCAAGTATAGAAGTAGCATTAAATGAAAGAAACAGAAACCTTGCCGGCGCCATAGTACCGGCGAAGGGTCTATTTCTTACAGGAGTTGAATATTAAGTAGCAGGAGGAGTTATGGTAAATGTAGGACTTAAAACATACAATTTAAAGAAAGAAGAAATTGAAAGAAAATGGTATCTGATTGATGCAAAGGATAAAAATCTTGGAAGACTCTGTACAGAAGTTGCAAAGATATTAAGAGGTAAAAATAAACCTTCTTTTACACCGCATCTTGACTGTGGAGATTATGTAGTTATTATAAATGCTGACAAAATAAAAGTTACAGGTAATAAATTAAAAGATAAAAAATATTACAGACATTCCGGGTATGTAGGTAATCTGAAGGTTACAAACCTCGAAAAAATGCTGGAAAAATCACCGGAGTTTGTTATAAGAAATGCGGTAAAGGGAATGCTGCCACGTAATACCCTTGGCAGAAAAATGTTAAAAAAATTAAAAATATATAGAGGCGAAGAAAATAAACACAGTGCTCAGAAACCTCAAAAAATAGATTTGTAAAAGGAGAAATAATTTGACAGATCAAGCAATTTATAATGCAACCGGTAAAAGGAAAGAATCAATAGCAAAAGTAAGGCTATTTCCCGGAGAAGGGAAAATTACAGTAAATTCAAGAGATTTTAAAGAATACTTCAAAAGAGAATCTCTTATAACTATTATTTTAGAACCTTTTAAGGTTACAAATACAGAAAACGCTTATGATGTTATTGCAGATATTACAGGAGGCGGAATATCAGGACAGGCAGGAGCACTGCGTCATGGTATTTCAAAAGCGCTTCTGGAAGTAAATCAGGAATACAGGCCCATACTTAAAAGAGAAGGTTTCTTAACACGTGATTCAAGAATTAAGGAGAGGAAAAAGTATGGCCTCAAAAAAGCCAGGAAAAGACCCCAGTTCTCCAAGAGATAATTTTATTTCTTTAATGAATTACCCCTGTCTAAAAATTTATCCGGACAAAATATACCACAATAGCAGGATTGTAAAGTCACGATGTACGGAAATAGGCATATCAGTTGTGGGTGTTACAAAATGTATGCTTGGAGACACAAGAATAGCTGATGTTATGAAAAGTTCCGGAATTAACATACTTGGTGATAGCCGGCTGGAAAACCTTGAAAGGTTAAGGAATTTTTATGGCAAAGAGCAAGAACTTATGATGCTGCGAAGTCCCATGCTAGATGAAGTTGAAAGAATAGTTGAGATATGTGATATAAGTTTAAATACCCAGTTGAAAACTGTAAAGCTAATAGAGAAAATCTGTATAAAAAAAAATATAAGGCACAGGATAATAGTTATGGTTGAAACTGATGATAAGAGAGAAGGCCTTAATCCTGAAGAAGTTGTTAATTTTTGTGAATGGGTAGTACAAAATTGTAAGGCTACTGAACTATATGGTCTGGGGACAAATGCAGGGTGCATTATTAAAAATAACGGGCCTGATCCTGAGAGTCTAAAAATTCTTATTGAACTAAGCAGGAAGATTGCCCTGGCTACCGGGATAAACATACCTATTATATCAGGTGGTAATTCGAGCATCTGGAATTTAATTGAAAAAAATATGGTCCCCGGGGGGGTCAATCAGGTAAGGATAGGAGAAGCCATTCTTCTGGGGCATGATACAGTGGATTATAAACCAATAAAAGGAGCTTTTACAGATACCTTCATTCTGGAAGCGCAGGTAATCGAAGTAAAGAAAAGAAATGATGTGGTATATAAAATAATTCTGGCTCTTGGCCTGCAGGATGTAAGAAGTGAAAATATTTACCCCTGTAATCCTGATCTGTATATTATAAGTCAGAGCAGTGACCATACAGTGATGGGTTTAAAGAAAACCGGGCCAAAAAAAGCCGGATCATGCGCCGGAAAAAACGACTCATCAAAATTAGAACCCGGTAGTGTAATTTCTTTTAAACTTGATTATTTTGGTGTATTATCCTGTATGACCTCTCCTTTTGTTAAAAAAAAGTATATAGAAGGATATAAATCCTGTTAAGAAATAGAAGCTTTTATAAGGAGTATTTATATGTTACAACCAGAAGATTTTTTTAATCTTTCTGAAACCCGATTTAAAGACCTTTTTGATAATATTGAATATGTATGGGATGCACTTAAAGGTATCAGAAATTATATAGATAAACATATTGAACCAAATGTATCCGGCTTAAGAAAAAGTGGTGTGTTTATTAATAAAACCATGGTCTTACATAATGGTGATATTATTGAATCCGGTTTTGATATCAGTGTATCAGGCAGGAAAACTGTAGTAAAAAAAGATGGCGCAATCCTTGAGAGCGCAAGTATAATATATGCGGGAGCAGTTCTGATGGATGATAATATACAAATCGGTAAAGGAACAGTTATAGAGTCCGGAGTACTGATAAAAGGTCCGGCTATTATTGGAGATAACACAGAACTGCGCCAGGGGGCTTATTTGAGAGGCGATACACTGGTAGGAGATAATTGTGTAGTTGGACACACGACTGAATTAAAATCCTGTATTATGCTTGGTGGAAGTAAGGCAGGACATTTTGCGTATATTGGCGATAGTATCCTTGGCAGAGTAAATCTTGGTGCTGGTACAAAGCTGGCAAATTTAAAGATGGTGGGATCCAGTATCATAATTAATGTCAGCGGAAAAAAGTACGAGACGGGTTTAAAGAAATTTGGAGCAATACTGGGGGATGGTGTTGAAACAGGCTGTAATAGTGTTACGAGTCCAGGGACGCTTCTTGGTAGAGATGTTCTTTTATATCCCAATACAACTGCAAGGGGATATTACCCTCCAGGAATTATAATAAAATTAAAGCAATCACAAGAACTGGAAAAGAGAATATAAATATTCGTAAGAAAATAAGACCAATAGACGGAAGACTTTCTAACAGGATATAAAGGTCAGGAGGAGGTAAAGATATGGGTAAACTATTCGGGACTGATGGGATAAGAGGAATTGCAAATGAATATCCGATTACTCCGGATATGGTTATGCAGATAGGGCAGGCAACTGCGCATATATTAAAAAGAAGAAAGCATTGTTCAAGAATTGTAATTGGAAAAGATACGAGGCTTTCTGGTTATATGATAGAAAATTCTCTTGTAGCAGGGATATGTTCAATGGGAACAGATGTAATACTTGTTGGTCCAATGCCAACACCGGGTATTGCTTTTTTAACCACCAATCTTGATGCAGATGCGGGTATAGTAATTTCTGCATCACATAATCCATATCAGGATAATGGAATTAAGATATTTTCAAAAAATGGTTATAAACTATCAGATGATGAAGAAGCACAGATTGAAGAGCTCGTGCTTTCACGAAAACTTCCTACTCTTCTTGCAAATTCTGAAAATCTGGGGAAAGTAACCCGGGAGGAAGATGCAAGTGGAAGATATATTGTATTTCTTAAAAATTCATTTCCCAAAAATCTTAATCTTGAAGGAATGAAAATTGTTCTTGATTGTGCAAATGGTGCTACTTATAAAGTTGCCCCTACGCTCTTTAAAGAAATGAGAGCTGAAGTCATTGAGTTAAATGTAAACCCGGATGGCCGCAACATTAACCTTAATTGTGGGTCGCTTTATCCGGAAACACTTGCGAAAGTAGTGGTTGAGACTGGATCGGATATAGGGCTGGCTTTTGATGGTGATGGAGATAGATTAATAGCTGTTGATGAGAAAGGTAATATAATAAATGGTGACATGATAATAGCAATATGTGCAAAAAGATTAAAAGATGAAAATATGTTAAAAAATGATACAGTAGTCACGACAGTTATGAGTAACCTTGGACTATCGATTGCGCTTAAAGAAATGGGAATAAAGAATGTAGTAGCAAAAGTTGGTGACAGGTATGTACTCGAAGAAATGATAAAACATGATTGCATACTGGGTGGAGAGAACTCGGGACATGTAATATTTAGGGAATACCATACAACCGGGGACGGAATATTAACTGCATTGCAGCTACTTTCGGTTATGAAAAAAGAAAATAAGTCTCTTTTTGAGCTTTCAAAAATTATGAAAACTTTTCCTCAGGTATTGATAAATGTAGAAGTTAAAAGAAAAACTCCGCTTGGAGAAATACCCGAGTTAAGAAGTGTAATATCTGAAGTTGAAAAAGAACTTGGTGATAAAGGAAGAGTACTTGTAAGATACTCAGGCACTCAATCAATATGCAGGGTGATGCTTGAAGGTTCTGATAATAGTGGAGTTGAAAGACTTGCCGGTAAAATAGCCAGGGTCATTGAAGAGAAGTTAAATTAGAAACTTTAAATGAAAATTTTAGAAAGAATTTTATAAACTGTCATTTTCCTTTCGTCAACTTAATTCAGAAGCTGCTTCTTTATCAAGTACAACTGTTACCTTCCCGTTAAAAATTTGAAGTGCTGATGCTGCAATCCTGGTTGTGACAGGACCCTGAAGAGCCTTTGCAACGACTTTTGCCTTTTTCTTTCCACTGGCAATCATAAGTAATTGTTTTGCTTCAAGAATGGTCCCCATTCCCATTGTAATAGCAAAATGCGGCATGTCTTCTTTTTTTATATTTGCTTTCCTGTAAAAACTTTCGTAATTATCATCCACGGTCTGCTCTGTAAGGGGTACAACTCTTGTTCTGGAGGAAAATGATGACCCCGGTTCATTAAAAGCCAGATGTCCATCCCGGCCTATTCCAAGAAGCTGCAAGTCTATTCCTCCTGCTTTCTTTATCATATCCTCATACCACTGACAAAATTTTTCAGGCTCTTTTGTAAGACCATCTGGTATATAGATATTTTCTTTTTTAATATTTACATGTTTAAGAAGTTCTTCATATATAAATCTTGCATAACTCTGGTCCATTTCATAAGGTTTACTAAGATCGATTCCGATGCCAAAATACTCATCAAGGTTGAAAGTTTTTACCTGTGAAAAGTCCAGGCCCTCTCTATGCATCTTTATAAGTTCTCTGTAAGTTCCAATAGGAGTGCTCCCGGTTGCAAGTCCAAGAACACAGGAGGGTTTTGATTTTATAAAGTTTGCTATAATATCTGCAGCGCATTTGCTCATCTCTTCGTAACTTTCTTTTACTATGATGTCCATAAGTTAGTTCCTTTTTATAGTTATTAAAAAATATTTCTAATAAATATTACTATTTTTTTATTCTATGTAATAGAACTTTTTTAAAAATTTTTGCTTTCTTTTTTTTAGGAGATTTCTGTTATAATATTCTCATACTGTATTTTATATAATTATACATATATATATTTATATGTAATTTTTCAATATCAAATTTATGATTGAGCAGGATAAAAATTTATGGAGATATATGGTATAGGTACTGATATAATTGAGGTTGAAAGGATAAAGTCTACTATCAAAAAAAATTCAGTTTTTTTAAAAAGAGTTTATACAGAAAATGAAATAAATTACTGCGAAAGAAAAAAGAAAAATAAATATCAGAGCCTGGCAGCGCGCTTTGCCGCAAAGGAAGCAGTTGCGAAATCATTGACAGAAGGCATCGGTAAAAATGTTTCATTAAAAGAAATAGAACTCTTGAATATGGATAACGGAGCTCCTTTTATAAAGCTGCATGGGAAGGCACTTGAATTCAGTAAAAATCTTAAAATTAAGGATATAAAAATATCAGTATCGGCAACGGAAAAATTTGCTATAGCCTGCGCTGTTGCTATCATATAATTTATAAATAAGTAAGAGTTTAGAACTTGTAATATTGTATTGTAATATGTGTAATATAAGATTTTATTTAAAACCTTAAGTTAAACCATTAGTCAGGCCGGGTGGAGGTCAATAAGTAACGGAGATAAAAAATGAAATTAACCAGAATTTTAAAAGGAAGCAGAATTGCAGAGATTGATGCAAGAGCTATAAACAGCGGGATAGATTCAAAATGTTTAATGAAAAATGCCGGCAATGGTGTATCTAAAGTTATTATAACAGATTTTGAAAGTAAAGAGCTTAATAGAGCTGCGAGAGGTGTTGTTGTCTGTGGAGGTGGAAACAATGGGGGAGACGGGTTTGTTGTTGCTGGAGATTTGATGGATTATGGAATGAATATTACTGTATTCCATATATCCCCCGCTGAAAAATTAAGCCCTGACAGTTTTTTTTACTTTAAAAAACTGCAGGAAAACAGAAGAGAAAGAATTTATTATTTGAATCCGGAAGACAGGGAAGTGAATTTATTTTTTTATGAAAAATTAGAGGAAGCAGATTTCGTGGTAGACGCTATATTTGGAACCGGCCTTCATGGTAGCGATATATATGGTGCTTCAAAGGAAGTAATTGAAGTGATAAATCAAGCCAGAGAGAAAAATAAAAATCTTAAGATTTACTCTGTAGATATACCTTCGGGTGTAGATTCTGATAATGGCAAGATTCTGGGGGCAGCAATAAAAGCTGATAAGACTATAACATTCGGCTGTAAAAAAATCGGACTGGTAAATTATCCCGGGGCTGATTTTGTCGGTGAAGTTCTGGTTATTGATATAGGTATCCCAGAAAAATATTATGAAGAATATGAACAGATTTTTGAGCCTGACCTCCAATGGGTGGTTGATAATATACCTGTAAAAGAACCATGGACTTATAAATATAGAGTTGGAAGCCTGCTTGTAATAGCAGGGTCGGCCGGACTTACCGGAGCTGCAACAATGACATGCATGGGAGCTTTAAGAGCCGGAGCCGGCGTGGTAACTCTTGTATGCCCGCGGGGGCTAAACGATATTTTTGAGCAAAAACTTACCGAAGTAATTACATATCCTGTTGAACAAACTGAAGATGTAACACTGCATCCAAATAGCTTAAATGAAATACTGGAATTAAGTGACAGATTTAGCGCACTTGCGATAGGTCCTGGATTATCAAAAAATTTAAACACAATGTCTCTGGTGAGAGAAATACTAAGAAACGTAAAAAAACCTGTGGTGCTTGATGCCGATGGCCTTTATGCGCTTTATGGACCGGAAAACAACGGGAGTATAGAAAATTTTGACCTTAAAAATGTTATAATAACTCCTCATACCGGAGAAATGTCATTAATAATGGGTCTCGGGGTGATTCCGCTGGGAGAACGGGTAAGAATAAATCAGGAAGCTGCAGAAAAATATAACTTCACATCAGTGCTTAAAGGTGCCAGAACAATAATCTCTGATTACAATAATAGGACCTTTATTAATCCTACTGGTAACTGGGGTCTGGCGACGGCAGGCACAGGGGATATATTGACAGGTATTATTGGCTCACTGCTCTGCCAGGGAGCTGGTCTGCTGGAAAGTGCTGTATGTGGTGTTTATATTCATGGACTGGCAGCAGATATTCTGGTTAAGGAAACCAGCAGAACATCTCTTATAGCAACCGACCTTTTAGAGGGCATTAAAAAAGTTTTTCTGGAGATAGAAAAAATAAAATATGAAGAATTATGATCCAGGATACTATAGATAGCATGGATACTATAATTAATAAAAGATTCGCATGGGCTGAAATAAATCTACTTCACCTCATTAATAATCTTAAAATAATTAAATCATACAGGGCATCTGAAAATGTAAAAGTAATGGTGATGGTCAAGGCTGATGCTTATGGTCACGGCATGACGGAGATTTCAAAAGAAGCACTAAAAAATGGAGCAGATGCTCTTGGTGTAGCACTGGTAGAAGAGGGAATAGAATTAAGAAAATCAGGTATCAACGGGCCCATCTATGTTCTTGGCGAAAGTCCTGTAGATGCAACCGTAGAAGCGATAAGAAATAACCTTATTCTGGGGATAAACTCATATAAATCGGCAAAACTTGTCTCAAAAGAGTGCAACAGGATTAAGAAGGAATTAAAAATTAATATTTACGTGGATACCGGGATGAATGGCATAGGGATAAATTTTAATGATGCTGCCAGTGAAATTATAAATATTGCCAGGCTACCGGGTCTGGAAACTGAAGGGATTTTTACTCATTTTGCCTGCGCTGGTAATAAGGATGACTTATATACGCAATTGCAGTGGGATAGATTTAATAAAGTTATCACAGGGGTAAAAAAATATAAGATACCTGTAAGACATTATCACTGTGCTAACAGTGCGGCATTTTTCAGACATAAAAATATGCATCTGGATATGGTAAGGATGGGCATTTCATTATACGGTTTAAATCCTTATGATAAAAATAATGATAGGTGGTTGGAACAGAAAGCAGGGGAGGCTGTATCAGAATTAAAGCCACTGTTATCTCTTAAAGCTAAAATATCTTTTATAAAAAGTGTCCCAAAAGGACATACTATTTCATACTGCGGTACTTTTAAAACTCAAAGAGACAGTATAATCGCAGTTGTGCCGGTAGGTTATGGCGATGGCTATTCAAGGCTTCTTTCCAATAAAGCAGCTGTTTTAATAGATGGAATTTATGCTCCTGTAGTCGGGAATATTATGATGGATCAGTTTATGATAGATATTACTGATATTGCTTCACGTAAAGATATTAAAGTTGGAGATGAAGTTGTACTGATAGGAAAATCGGGTAAGAATGAAATCACCGCCGGGGACATAGCGGAATTAATGGGAACTATTAATTATGAAGTTACATGTATGCTTAAAAATA
Organism: Actinomycetota bacterium; assembly: GCA_028696435.1. Lineage (GTDB taxonomy): Bacteria > Actinomycetota > Humimicrobiia > Humimicrobiales > Humimicrobiaceae > JAQVEM01. Next base: position 24,660 of record JAQVHC010000007.1, read on the forward strand.
GGATACCTAAAATATATGTAAGGTAGATTTGATCTATTTAATTTTTTTATTAGTCACCAAAAAAGCATAGCTGCAATTATTTATTACTTTATGGTAATGAAAAAGATACCACGAAAGGATAGTTAGAAAACTATTCTTCCTGTTTTTTATTTGAGCTAAATTCGTTTACCAGCTTTGATACAGAGGCAGGTATAACTTCTTTGTGCTTTAAAAAGGTCAATACATTGTCAGGGCCTATTTTTTTTATAAAATAGCCTGCAATTGCTC
>JAQVHC010000085.1 GCA_028696435.1 Actinomycetota bacterium
ATTATCCGCACCATAAAAAATACCTATTAAATTTCCATAAACAGAGGAAGCTGCTTTTTTTGTCTGCCTGTATAGTTCAACTATGGCATTCTCTTCACTTTTAGCAAATTTCTTTAACTGAACTTTTCCATTTTTACCAACAGTAAGAATGGGTTTTAATTTTATTGCTGAACCCAAAAACTTTCCTAAGAAGGGCGCTCTTCCTCCACTAAATAAATATTTAAAGTTTTTAATAGTTGCAAAAAATTTATTTTTCTCCATAAGAATATCTATCAACTCATCCAATTTCTCTTCAGGTAGCCCTCTTTTAGCAGCTCTTGCAACTTCGAGGACAATAAAGCCCAGACTAATAGTAACAGTTTTTGAATCAATTACCTTAATTTTAGTATCAGGAAAATATTCACTGGCCTGTTTTGCACAATTAACCGTACCTGACAGTTTAGAACTCAAATGAATGGAATATATGAGGTCTTTTTTCTCTTTTTTTATTAAATTACCATATAGATTTACAAAATCCCCGATAGAAGGAGCGGAGGTATTTACTTTTACTCCAGACTCTAACTTTTCATAGACGTCATGGTTAAATATTTCTTTTCCCTCTCTATATAAATTTCCTTCGTAGCCGACAAGCATAGGAATTACTGTGATATTATTTTCTCTGGCTAAATCTTCTGGTATATCAGCTGTAGTGTCTGTTACAATAGCAATGTTATCACTCATAGACTTATCCCCTTCCCATCCCTTTATATTTTTAAAATTTTTTACCAGACTAAATTTTAATTCAATTACATGATTGCATTTGATTAACAGATAAATAAAAAAAATTTTAGCATACAATAAAATAAATTAGAACTATATAAATATATTTTTTATAATCAAAAAATTGTGCCATATATCTTCCTGCATTAAAAGAAAAACTGCATCCTGAAAGAAAGCCTTCTATAAATTGTTATTTAGTGAGCTGCAATATTTGTAATATAAGTAGCAATTAGTTTTCATATCACTAAAACTTCACCATTATTTTCATATTCTCTTCTCTAAACTTCTTTGATTCCAGTGCCTCCGGTAAATCATCAAGACAAATGCAGCTAGAGACAAGCGATGCAACATCCAGTATCTTATTATTTATAAGATCCAGTGCAGGATAGAAAGTCTGACACAATGCATAAGAACCATATATTTCAAGGTCACGTTTATACACTTCAAATGGACTTAACATAATTTTATCTTCCGGAGAGCATACTCCAAAAAACATAATCTTTCCGGTATTTTTTACATAGTTAACAGTCATCTCCGATACAGCAGCCACACCGGTGACATCTATTACAACATCGAAGCCGAGAGGGGCAATGTCTTTTAAAACCTGTGGTAACCCATCATCTGACAAAACTGCATTTTTAATACCGAGTTTTCTGGCTAACCTGAGGCGGTCTTCTTTTAAATCTACTATAGTAACAGATGCAGCATTTCCATACTGTGCTAATTGCGTCATTTGTAGTCCAATTGGACCGGCTCCAAATATTAATACACTGTCCCCGCTTGTTATTTTTAATCTCTTTAATCCATAGACCACACAGGACACCGGTTCAACAAAAGCTGCTTCTATAAAAGACATGTTGTCAGGAATTCTGTAGACATTTCTATAAGGTGCTGCTACATATTCAGCAAAACCACCATTTCTTGTAACACCAAGGGCATTCCAGTTCAAACAGTGATTAGAGCGATTGGTCCTGCAAAAGTAACATGAACCACAATAAATATTCGGGTCTACTGTAACCCTTGTTCCGGCTTCAAGTCCGGCTGCATCCGGAACATTCTTACCGATTTCAATTATAACACCAGACATTTCATGGCCTGGAATAACCGGGTAAGACCCGACATAGTCACCACCATATATATGTAAATCCGTAGCACAGATGCCACAATTCTTTACCTCTATAACAACCTCATCATCAGCCGGTCTGGGATATTGCGTTTCTCTAACAAAAGCCTGGCCCGGTTTATCAATTACCAGAGCCTTCATATAAAAACTCCTTTAAATATTTTTTAATTCAAAATATAAAAACCAGGGCTTTTTCAAACACTTTTATACTATTATATACTATTTTTTTCATAACGATTTAAAATACCCGTATTGCCTGGTTTTTATCAAATTAAATCTAACCTTTTAAAAAATAGAAATATAAAGACATTATTAATTACTATTTACAACTTACAATTTCTTCTGCCTTTTTTCTGATAAATTCCAGATCCACCTTACCGGTTACATTATTGGTTTCCACTGCAGCCCTTGCCACACTTACCGCTACTGCAGGCAGAACCCTTCTATCAAACGGTTTGGGAATAATATAATCTTCTCTTAAGTCATCTTTTATTATTTCTGAGATTGCCTTTGCTGCAGCAATTTTCATTTCCCTGTTTATTTCTAATGCTTTTGCATCAAGGGCTCCTCTGAATATTCCAGGAAATGCCAGCACATTATTAACCTGGTTCGGGTAATCGCTTCTTCCGGTGGCAATAATTTTTACTCCGCATTCTCTGGCAAGCTCTGGCCTGATTTCCGGTTCAGGGTTTGCAAGAGCAAAGATGATAGGGCTGGCTTTCATCTTTTTTATCATATCTGGAGTCAGAGCATTTGCTACGGATACTCCTATAAATACATCAGCACCCTCAAGTGCGCAGGAAAGGCTGCCCGTGATATTATTTAAATTAGTAGATTCTGCCAGTTTTTTCTTGGATGCAGTTAAATTTTCCCTTCCCCTGTATATTATTCCCCCTCTATCACATACAATCATATTGGATACTCCTATATATCCAAGTAAATCAGCAATGGAGGTACCTGCAGCTCCCGCACCATTTATTACAATCTTTACTTCGCTTATATCCTTTTTTTGTAATTTTAATGCATTAAATAATCCGGCAAGAGTCACAACAGCTGTGCCGTGCTGATCATCATGGAATATGAGCATACCGGTTTCTTTTTTTAATCTCTCTTCAATATCAAAACATCCTGGAGCTGCTATATCTTCAAGATTTATCCCTGCAAATGATGGTTCGAGTAGTTTTACTATTTCAACTATTTTTTCACTATCCTGACTGTCTATACATATGGGAAATGCCGATACGCCACCGAATTCTTTAAATAATACACATTTTCCTTCCATTACTGGAAGCGCAGCTCTTGCTCCGATATTTCCCAGCCCCAGTACAGCTGAGCCATCGGAAACTACAGCAATCATGTTCCCCCTTGATGTATATGTATTTAGCTCATCTGGATTTTTTGCGATTATGCGACATGGCTCGGCAACCCCCGGAGAGTAGGCAAGCGAAAGAGCATGTTCGTCTTTAACCTTTATCTTGCTTATTACATCAATCTTACCTTTATATTTTTTATGCATTTTCAGCGCTTCTTTGTATATATCCAATTGATTCTTACCTTTTTTTATTTTAATCTATTTTTAATTCATATTTATAATACTAATTTTTTTTCTTTTTAGCATTACTATTTGGTTAGATTACTTTTAATTTTAGTCAAATTACCTCTAAATAAACTATTTTTTGATTTTTACTCCTTTAAACTCACCTGCCGTGCCTTCTATTTATATAGTTTTATAATTATATATTTTAGTAACCAGTACGTACAACTCAACTTTTTTTCTAAAAGTATTCCTATAGCTTTTATTTTTTAAAGAGTAAGGTGTAAACCTCTATTATATTAGTAGAATAGAACATATAATTTTATAAATTATCGATAATAACATATAATAAGTTGCATGGAATATTTTGCAGATACAGATATTGGAGTATACAGAGAAAAAAACGAAGATTATTTTTATGCGGAAGGCAATCTTTTCCTTGTGGCTGATGGCATGGGCGGACACAGAGCCGGTGAGGTTGCAAGCAAGCTTGCTATAGAAGCCTTTGTAAAAGAATTTAGCCAGAAATTGCCCTGTGATACAGAAAAAATTTCAGTCGATAAAAAAGACAAAACAACAACTTCAATAACCCCACAAAAAATAAAAAAGCAATTAATTTCGGCTGTTCAGCATGCTAATGAAGAAGTATTTAAAAAAGCAATTCTGCAACCAGGATATTACGGTATGGGAACAACACTAACCGGGTGTTATATCTATGGAGATAGAGCATATGTAATCCATATCGGAGATAGCAGACTTTATATTAAAAGAGAAAACAAACTTAAATTACTAACACAGGATCACACTGTTGTGGGAGAACTTCTAAGAAGAGGTCAGATTGGTTATGATGAAGCTTTTAATCATCCCCGGAGAAATTACCTCACAAAGGTTATTGGCGTTGCAAAAGATACCGAGCCTTATTTCAAATCATATAAAATCCTACCAGAAGACATAATTATTATATGTTCTGATGGTCTTAATTCTATGCTAAGAGATAAAGATATCTTAAATATTGTTAACAGACATAAACAGGTTGAAGATATCGTAAAAAACCTTATAACAGAAGCACTGCGAAAAGGTGGTCTGGATAATATAACAGTTATAGCCATTAAAATTTAAAGACAGATGACAGATAACCATTTTGAAAAAAATAAACTAATCTCAAATAGATATAAGATAATTAAAAAAATCGCATCAGGAGGAATGGCTGATGTTTTCCTGGGCGAAGATTTAAAACTCGGTAGAAAAGTAGCTATAAAAATATTATCCTCAAATTATTCAAATGATAGAAGTTTTGTTGCAAGATTTAAAAGTGAAGCCGAGATACTTGCAAAACTGGATCACCCGAATATTGTGCGGGTATATGACTGGGGAGAGTACAATAGTTCTTATTATATCTGTATGGAGTATATTGAAGGAGAAAATCTTAAAGAAATAATTGAAAAAAGAAGTCCTCTTCCTCCTGAAATTACCGCCGACTATGCCATACAGATTTCAAATGCTCTGCTTGCAGCCCACAAAAATAATCTTATCCACAGGGATATTAAACCCCAGAATATACTTGTAACACCTGAAGGAAAGGTAAAAGTCACAGATTTTGGCATAGCAAAATCACTTGTTCCCGACGTTACAAGAACATTAAACATTATGGGAACAGCTCATTACATTTCACCTGAACAGGCAAAAGGAGAAGTCCTGGATCACAGAACCGATATTTATTCACTCGGAATTGTTATGTACGAAATGCTTACAGGAGATGTTCCCTTTAGAGGAGGAACTTCTATCGATATCAGCCTCAAACATATAAGTGAAAAACCATTAAAACCTTCAGAACTGGTAGAAAATATCCCACCAAAACTTGAAAAAATAGTAATGCACTGCCTTGAAAAAGACCCTGCTGCACGTTATCCTGATCTCAGAGAACTTATAAGCGATCTACAAAAATATGAAACCTCCAGACCATTGAGCTTTAGCAGCGCATCAGGTAAAAATAGAGATAAGAGAGGAGTGTTTATAGAAAAAATCAAATCAGCGCCGGTTGTTATTGCTACAACCATATTTATGCTCCTCTTCCTGATCCTATCCATTACTTATAGCTACAAATATTACAGCTACAAAAACACTGCAAGCAGTATAGTGTCGGTACCCTATATAGAAAACATTCCCATTGAAAATGCAGATAAAATTTTATCCCCATCTG
>JAQVHC010000086.1 GCA_028696435.1 Actinomycetota bacterium
CAATAAGCGCAGGTTTTGTACCCTGGGAATATCACTGGAAAATTTTCATTATAGGAGAACTCTTTATATTAGCTTCAATGATACTTATTTCAAGAAGGGCAAGAGTCAAAACAATTAAGACTCTAAATAATTAAATGTGTATCGTTAACAATTTAGGTTAACAATCCAGATTATATAGATATAGATAAAAAATTGTCTACGTTTGCTATAAATGTATATTTTTATTTACCATTAGGTCTTTTTATATGACCGTTTATATTAAAATTGTTATAAACATCGAAGATACTTTTGCAGAATTGAATCATTTTTTTGTCATTGTTTGAAACTGCCTTTTCATACATCTTTATAAAATATCTTTTACCTGCTTCAGTTTGTGAGTAGTTCTTTTTTATTAAATTATGTTCCATACACAAAGTTTGACCGTTTTCTATATCATTTGTGCCGCCTTTATCCTTGGGTTTAATATGGTCTACTACAAGCTCTACTCCATCTTTTTTACCTCTTCCACAAACTACACAGCGGTATTCATCTCTTTTTAAAATAGCTTTAATATCTTTTGTAGAAAAATTCCAGTTATCTACTTCTTTTACATAATCAGGGTCATATCTATATACACCTTTTTTAACTTTAATGAGTTTTCCATCTTGATGTAATTTTCTTACTGCTCTCCACGGGTCCCTTGGAGGCTTTTCATGATTTTTTAACCATTGTTCAGTTACCCAGTCGACTACTGGTCCATGTTTGATATCTTGTTTTGGATGCATTTTAAAATATTCAATTATCAAGTCACTAATAGTTTTGGGCATAATATTCTTCCTCAAATAATTGTTTTTCATTAATGTGTGCTTCTGTAATTAGCCTTTTTTTAGCAAGTTCACAATAGTTGGTATCAATTTCTATTCCTATTGCTTTTCTATTATTCTGGTAAGCAGCAATTAATGTTGATCCACTGCCAACGAATGGATCTAATATTACATCATCTACAAAGCTAAACAATTTTATACATCTTCTTGGTAGTTCAACCGGGAATGGTGCTGGGTGGCCAACCCTTTTCTTGCTTTCTCCCGGGAATGTCCAGAGTCCACTGGTCCACTCCATAAATTCTTTTCTACTTATATCAGATTTTTTACTTCCACTAGTTTTTTTCCATCTTTTTTTATATAAGACGACAATTAACTCTACAGGTGCTATTACATAAGGAGCTGAAGCACTCAGCCAGGAACCCCATGCAGTTTTTCTGGATATATTTCCTTCGTTCCAGACTATGGTGGAATGATATTTGAACCCTACTTCTTTAGCTATTACGGTAAGATCCGCACCGACACTTTGCTGTCCATTTTTATTTTTATCCAGGGGAATATTAAAACAAAATCTTCCATCATCTTTCAAGAATTTAAAGCAGATGGAAAGCCATTTTTTATTGAATTCCAAATATTGTTTGTAAGCAAGTTTATCATTGTGTGTATTATACTTTATATCGAGATTATATGGTGGAGAAGTTATAATGAGGTCTATGCTATTTTCAGGTATTTCTTTTGTAGAAAAAATACTGTCATTTATTATTTTAATGCCTTCCTCTTCGAAGAATATTTTTCTTTTCATATCCTGTATTTTAAATAATTACTTTCATAAAAACATACGTATACAAAACGCTTTTGCACATTTATATGTATTTTATTATTATTTTAATTTTTTTTCAAATTTTTTTTAATTTTTAAATTTATTATACTTCATAATTTTAATAAAAAAACTAAAAAAGATAAAAGTTTTTAATGTTATAGTAAGATAATATTCCTTTTATAGAAATTCTAGGGTACAATTTTCATAGTAAAATCCATGTTTATACTATTAATAATTATCATTTAGATTAAAGCTTTAACTATTCAAAGGAAAATGAAAAAATCAATCAATAGGACACTTATAGGATTGGGTATATTTATAGGAATTATAATAGTAGCTGCAATAGTAATTTTTATAAGTATGTTTATCGGCGCGGGTATATCAGTTATTAGAGAAAAATCAACATCTGGGACAAAGTATGTAGGGGAAACTATTGTAAAAAATTATCCTCCCGGTACTTCAGATTGGGCTGGTGGTTCTTTTATTGCTGAAATAGTCTGGAAAGATGACCCTTTGTGGAAAGAAGAGTATATCTGGAGGGATGATAGCTTTTGGGAAGATGAATTCTGGGACCTGATATATAATGTTCCATTCAAAAATTAGCTCGAGTAAATATTTGAAATAATAGAACAAACATTTTGATAGGAATGATGTCTAATCTAGGAGGTTTTTCTAAATTATCTATGAAAATCCTTGTAAATAGTTATAAAAAAGAATATTGAAATAAATAGAGGTTGTTGGTTTTAATATGGAGATCTTTCTTTCAAAATCATGTTTGATATTCTAAAATATTAATAATTTTAAAGAATAAGTAAAGTTGTATTATATTTGTTAAAAACTTAAATACCAACTTGAGAACTGGGCAAAGAATTGAGTAAGGATATATTAATATTAGGTACTTCTGTTATTGTTTATTAGTCTTATTAACCTTTATTTGATAATTTTTGCATATTGTATATAATCGCAAAAAGTTGTCTCTATTTTCGATTAGATATCCATAATTGTTAATTACCAAGTCATGACCTCAAAGTCAAACAAAATTCCAGAGTTATGGGTCACGAAAATTCCATAGCTGTAAGCAAAAAAATATCACATATTCTTCCCCTTTCTTTCTTGATATTTTTAGTTCTGTAGCTCCTCCCGTTTATCTTAATAACTATAGAGTGATGCATAATCCTATCTATTATGGCTGAAGCTAAAATATTATCGGCAAAGATATCTCCCCATTCTTCAAAACTTTTATTGGTGGTAATAATAACTGATCCCTTTTCATATCTTTTAGATATCACTTCAAAGAAATCATCAGCGCTATAGTTTGGTATCTTTTTAAATCCCAGCTCATCCAGGATAAGAAGGCCGGGTGTGATTTTTCATCAACTATGTACCACTAAAAAGAGATTTTTTTCAGGTTCATTGTACCACCCCATAATGATAAAGCTGTATAATGCTTTCAAAAAATATGGAGGCAGGATATGGCATACCGGGAGGTACACATGACAGAGATAAAAGAGATACTTCTAAGGATAAAAAGGAAGGAATCGGTAAGAAGTATTTCAAGGACGCTTGGTATCCACAGGGATACCATAAATAAATACATCAGTATATGCCTTGACCTGGGAGTTGACCCCAGGGCAGATGCCATAACTGACAAGCTTGTAGAAAAGATAAGAAAAGAACTTGCCCCGGGAAACAAACCATCCCATATTCCCCGCGATGAGATACTTCTTCCCCATAAGGAAAAAATTGAAACCTACCTGGAAAAAGGACTGAAGGGCTCAAAGATAATGATATTACTGGCAAGAGACGGGATAAATATTGGAGAGTCAAGCTTCTACAGGTTCATAAATACAAGATGTGAGAACTACATTAGAAAAAATATTACCGTAAGGCTTCCCGAAACAGAACCTGGAAAGTATGCCCAGGCTGACTTCGGTTATATGGGGCTTATCTGGGATGAGGAATCTGGAAGGATGAGGAAGGTGCATGCCCTTATCCTTACCCTGTGTAGTAGCAGGTATATGTATGTATACCTTACCTTTTCCCAGAACATAAGGGCGGTAATTGAAGGGTTTGAGGAAGGCTGGGACCATTTCGGAGGCATAACTCAGATAGTTATTATTGATAATCTTAAACCTGCAGTAGACAAATCTGATAAGTATAATCCCAAGATTAACAGACAGTTTCTAGAATACGCCCAGGATAGGGGCTTTATCGTAGATCCTGCAAATGCAGGTCATGCCAAGGGAAAACCGATCGTGGAGCGGGCGGTACCATACGTAAGGGATAACTTCTTTAAAGGCGAAAACTTTATCTCTTTAGGTGATTGCCGCCAGAGGGCCATAGAATGGTGTGTAAGTATTGCCGGAAAAAGAATACACGGAACCACACAAAAGATCCCTTTAGAGGTTTTTGAGAACTTAGAAAAGGAAGCCCTTATGCCCTATCCGGATAAAAGATATGACATACCCTTCTGGGCGGTATGCAAGGTCCACCCCGATCACCACATCCGCTTTAAGGATTCCCTGTATAGCGTTCCCACAAAATATATATCAAAGACCGTGGATGTAAAGGGAGATTCTGCCCTGGTAAAGATATACCGCAAGGGGGTCCTCATAAAGATACATAAAAGGATGGAGCCCGGAAAAAGATCTACAGACTTTGACGATTATCCTAAAGAGCTTGCCCCCTATACACTGCGTAACCCTAAATACCAGATAGCCGAAGGCTACAGGAGGGCAGAAAAGATAGGTAAATTTATTGAGGGGATACTTACCGGTCCCTATCCCTGGCACAGGCTCAGAAGTGCCCAGAAGATCTTAAGGCTCTCTGATAAATATGGGGCCCAAAGGATGTCAGCTGCCCTTACAAAAGCAGAAGCCTACAGTATATATGACATGAGAAGGATTGAAAATATGCTAAAAAATAATGTGGAGGACGTACTTCCCAAAAAAGAGGATACGGTGCAGCTGAAGCTGGGTGACCCAAAATTTTTAAGAAACTGTCAATCATTTAACCATTACAGAAAGGAGTAAGACATGGAGATATCAAAAGATTTAAAGGAAGCCATGGTGGCGCTTAGACTATCAGGTATTATCCCCACGCTGGCTGACAGGATCTCCTATGCAAAGTCAAAAAAATTATCATTTGAGGAATTCCTGGAGATGATATTTTTTGATGAGAAGGAAAGAAGACAGGCAAGGCTACTTAACAGAAAGATGAGAAAGGCAGGTGTTGACCAGGATTTAAAAGACTACAGCTGGGATACCACAACCCAGTATGACAGAGAGCTTGTAAGGAAACTGTTTGCCCTTACATTTGTGGAGAACCATTCTTCAGTTCTTGCATATGGACCTACAGGAGTGGGGAAAACCATGCTGGCTAAGCACCTTGCTTTCTCTGCACTGAAGGCAGGATATGCTGTTAGCTTTGCCAGGGCCGACAAGCTTTTTAAGCATCTTAATTTGTCATCAATTGACGGCACCTTTGAAAGGACCATACGTTCTTACATGAGGCCGGATATTTTGATTATAGATGACTTTGCTGTTAGAGAGATTACAAGGGAAGAGGCTGGTCATTTTTATGAAATAGTTCTTGAGAGACATGGGAAAAAGTCAAATATTATTACCAGTGCTCGCTCTCCCGAGGAGTGGCAGGCCCTTTTCCCTGATCCAATTCTGGGTAACTCTGCCCTGGATAGAGTTGCCCATTCTTCCTATCAGATAAAAATGGAAGGACCATCTATTAGAGAACAGAATAGACCAAAATAGATTTATGATTTATTATTGATACTTAAATGGGGCCGGTACAATGTTGGTGAAAGAGCTGGTACAATGTTGGTGAAAAATGACAACATCGACCAGGTTTATCTCATATAAGGATATCAAAGCATTTATTTCCGATCTTAAAA
>JAQVHC010000087.1 GCA_028696435.1 Actinomycetota bacterium
CATTAATTTTAATATTTACAATAATGGTAACAGCTTCATTACTTTTCCTAGGCTTTGGATGTAAAAAAGAAGCTGCACCTGCTGAAGAAGTTACCGGGGAAGAAGCCGCACCGGCTGAAGAAGTAACGCCTTCAGAAGAAGAAAAAGTAATCTTAAAATATACCAGCCTTAGGACGGAAGACGTAGATAGAGTGAATAGGATTAACCAGGTATTTATGGAGAAGTATCCAAATATAATAATAGAATTTGAACCCATAAAGAACACAGAATATGATGCTTATCTTAAGACATCTTTAGAAACCGGTGTTGGTGCTGATATTGTAATGTTGAGGTCGTATGATGGTGGTAGGCAAATATACGATGGTGGTTACCTGGTTGAACTAAATGACTTGATACCAAATTTTGATGATTTTACTAAAAATTCAATCGGAGCATGGCAAACAGAAGATGGAGTAATATATGGAGTTCCTTATTTTGGTTCTATAACTGGGGTTTGGTATAACAAAGATATATTTGCTGAATATGATTTAGAGCCACCTACTGTTTGGAGTGAATTCCTGTCTATTTGCAAAACCTTAAAGGATAATGGAGAAGTGGTTTTTGCTCATGGTACAAACGAACAATGGGTTCTTACAGAAACTTTTTATTGTGATTTAGGGCCAAACTTTTACGGCGGAGAAGAAAGCAGGCAAAAACTTATTAATAAGGAAATAAAATTTACAGATGAAAGATTTATAAAAGCGTTCGATGTCCTGTATGAGCTGGTTGAGTACTTTCCTGACGGATATCAAGCAATTGACTATGTTACTATGCAGCAAATGTTTTGTAATGAACAGGCAGCCATGTTTATTGCAGGTTCATGGGAACTGGGAATAATAGAGGATGCTGGAGTAAATGCTGGCTGGTTCGGTCCTCCTGTGGAAAAAGAGGGTGATAGAATGCAGTATGCATTCTATGCCGACCTTGCTCTGGGTATAAATAAGGATTCCCCCCATATAGAAGAAGCATTAACATATTTGAAGTGGGTGGCATCTGCTGAACATGCTTCTCTGCTGGCAAATGAATTACCAGGTATGTACCCCACAATGATAATAGACTATAAGATAGATAATCCGCTATCTCAAGAGATAATTGATATTGCAAAAAGGGATGACGTAGATACGACCGGGCAGCTGATGTGGGAGAAACTTTCTTCTCAGGAACCAAGCGGAAGTAGCCTATTGGATGAAGCATGCCAGAAATTTCTTAATGGAGACATTACTTCTAGAGAAGCAGTCGAGTATGTACAAAAAGGTTTAGATACCTGGTATTTTACTGAATAATGAATAATGAAGCTTTGTATTGCATGTACTATCTGCTTTTACATCAGATAGTACATGCAGAATTAAAATATTTAAAATAAAATACCAATTATGGAAATGTTTAAAAAAGTAAAAAAGGTTCGTTATTACATATTTTTGTTTTTGCTTCCGGCATTATTTATATATACGATATTTATGATACTTCCCTTATTTAATTCAATGAGGATGAGCTTTTATACAGGAAAGGGGATAGTACCGGATCAGTTTTGTGGTTTCCAAAATTATGTTAAATTGTTTACGCAGTTTCCTTTTAGGGAAAGATTATCTAATGCTTTTTTAAATAATATAAAATTCTTTTTAATGGTTTCTATTTTTCAAAACGTCACGGGATTTTTTCTTGCAATTTTATTAACCAGAAATGTTAAGGGTGTAAAATTTTTTAGAACTATCTATTTTTTGCCTACAGCACTTTCAGTAATTGTAGTTGGTTTCTTATTTAGGTTAATATTAAATCCTGTATGGGGAATATTTGATAAGATTTTGAGAGTGATAGGCCTTGATTTTCTTATACGACCATGGCTAGGAGATCCCGTGACTGCACTACCGGTTCTTGCTATAGTAACTGCATGGCACATGATAGGCATACCCATAATATTCTTTACAGCTGGTATTGATGGGATTTCTGAAGAAATAATAGAAGCTTCTCGTATTGATGGCGTAAATATATGGGGTGAAATAAGACATATGATATTCCCTTTGGTCAAACCGATTATAGGAATTGTTTTTATTCTTACTTTTGTAGGGAATTTTAGCGAATTTGAAATTGTTTATTCTATGGAAACTGCATATGGTAATCCTGCATACGCAACTGATATATTTGGTTCCTTTTTCTATAGAACAACTTTTGGTACAGTGATGAATGTGGTAAGTGATGTAGGCCTGGGAGCAGCTATTGCTACTATAATGTTTATATTAATTTTGATAGGGGTAATCATATTCTTGAGGCTTTCACAAAGAACAGATTAGTATTATTTTAAGTATTGGATGTCTATATGAATATTAATTTTAAAAATAGAAAAGTAAATTATTTTACAAGATTTGGAATATATTTTGTTTTAATATTTCAATGTTTAATTATAGCATTTCCATTATTCCTAATGGTGATGTCTTCTTTTAAAAGTAATAGAGAAATATTTAAAGCACCTTTTAAGCTACCAGCGACTCTTAACATGGAAAATTATAGGAAGCTTTTTTTACAATCTAATTATCTAAGATATTTTTTAAACAGTATCGTAGTATCTTTAGCAGCAATCTTAATAATATTAATTGCTTCATCTCTAGCGTCCTATGCGATTTCAAAGTATAGGTTCCCATTAAATAAGTTTATTTTTTTCTATTTTTTGGCAGGTTTAATGATTCCAATTAGGTTGGGAACTATAAATATAATGCAGATGTTTATAAAGCTTAATTTATATAATAATTTATTATCTTTAATAATTATCTATTCTGCTTATGGTATACCTGCTGGTATCTTAATATTTACAGGTTTTATGAATGATATTCCAAATGAATTAAGTGACTCTGCTAGAGTTGATGGTTGCAGTGAAATTGGCATATTTAGAAAAATAATAGTTCCACTACTTGGTCCAGCAATAGTGGTAGTAGCAGTTTATAATCTGATTCCTATATGGAATGATTTCTGGTTTCCATTAGTATTGATAAATTCAGATAATTTAATGACCATTCCACTGGCTACAGCTAAATTATTCGGAAAACATGAAACTAATTATGGTTTAATTTTTGCTATATTAACATCAGCTGCAGTTCCACCCATGATCCTTTTTGCAACCTTATCAAGATATTTCATAAAAGGACTGACAGCTGGCGCAATAAAAGGTTAATTTTTTGGAGGTGTTATGAAACTAATAGATGCCTCGGGGCCAATATATGAAGGAATGTGGTCATATGGTCCACCGTTTCCAGAATTTAAATTAATAGAACTTGAAAATCCAGATTGGGTAGATTTTCAAGCTTACTCTCAGGCATTTGAAGGATTTTGTATTTTAACAGGTACATATATTGATGGTCCAGCCCATGCTCTGGGGTTAAAAAAAGCAGAACCAATGCATAAATTACCAATAGAAAAATTATTTGATATAGATGCTTATGTATTAAAATTTGATCTTAGGAAGTTATCTAGAGAAGGAAATAGACCATTTATTACACTTGAAGACATAAAAAGTGCTGAAAAAGAAAAGATACCAGAAAATTCTAATATTATATTTGCTACTGGCTGGGGAAGCCACTGGGATAAACCTGATTTTCTAACTCATGATTGGTTTATGAGAAAAGATGCTGTAGAGTACATTGTAAGTAAAAAGCCATTTATTTTAGCTATGGATACTCCTTCCATAGATAATGTAGACAATGAACAGGGAATATGGGATTTAATTTACACTAATGGCATATATATTGTAGCACCTCTTGTTAATCTGGAAAAGATTAGTAAGTACAAGGTAAAACTTTATATCTGTCCATTGAATATATTAAATACTACTGGTCTTCCATGCAGGGTAATAATTAAGGAGGAGTAAAATTAGAATTTATTGTAAGTAATAATAATTAATTTTAAACAGTAGCCTTTAATTGCATGAATAAGGTTTCTAGATTTCTAGGGAGTGTATTGGTATGGCAAATTTAGAAGAAATAAACTTTTGGGTTGAAAAAAACAAAGATAATATTCTTACAGGCCTTTCTGAACTTATAAAAATAAAAACTGAAAATTTACCTCCTACAGGCAATGAGAAACCCGGGCAGGAATATTTATATAATATGGCATCTAAATTTATTGACCCGGAGAATCTTGATTTATTTGAGCTTGATGAGGTTGAAAGATTAAAAGAGCATCCTCTTTTCTTTCCTACTATTGCTGGAATGCAAAAACAGTATAAAAACAGACCAAATTTAGTTGCCAGACTAAAAGGCAGTGGAGGTGGAAGCTCTCTTTGTTTTTCTGGTCATATGGATACCATGCCTGCAAGTGGCCAGAAGTGGAATGTATTTCCAGATCCTTTTAGTGGAAAAATAAAAGAAGGAAAAATGTATGGAAGAGGTTCTATGGATATGAAAGCAGGCACTCTGGCTGGCTTTTATGCTTTAAAGTGCATTCATGACTTAAAGATAAGGTTAAAAGGAGATGTATATGCAGAAAGCGTTGTGGATGAAGAAAATGGTGGAGTAAATGGAACAATCGCATCCAGACTAAGATATCCGGATATAGATTTTGCTATACTGGCTGAGTCAACTAATTTAAATGCCGGAATAGAAACAATAGGAGGCAGTGATTGGATAGCAGAAGTTTTAGAGGAAGGCCCCGGTGGTATAGGCACAGAAAGTGAGCTTCCTAATCCGATATATAAGCTTGCAAAAGTTGCAATTGCACTGCAAAAATATGATAAAGAAGTGCTGGGTAATATAGCTCCTCCGGTTACTTATGATAAGGATATGAGGCTCAGGCTTTTAACCTATCAGTTTTACTCAGGAGGTTCCAATTACCTGGAATCAGGTTCCGTTCCTATAAAGGGACATATATATTTCTGGCTTGAGGCTTTTGAATATATGTCTGAAGACCATGTAAGTCAAGAATTTATGAAGTTTATGGAAAACGAGCTGGCAATTTACGATGATTTTAAAGACAGCTTTCCTAAATTTGAAACAGTTATCAGGTTTCTATATGGCCACAAAACTGATGTAGCTCATCCTGCAATGAATTCAATACGTAAAGCATATAGTAAATTAAATTTAAATTACAGAGAAAAAGGTATACCTCTTGCAATGGATGCATTTGCATTTAAAAAAGTGAGTAATACTGAGGTTGTTGTAATCGGACCTAAGGGAGAAAACCCACATGGGGTTGATGAATGTGTTGATATAGATAGCTTTCTCAATTTAATTAAAATTATGGTTTTGACTGCTATAGATTATTGTGGGTAAAATTATTGCGTTTTAAATCTGTGCAATACTTACTATGTTATATAGTAATAAGCAGGATATTTAAAAATAAGCAAGAAATAAAGATCTTTTGCTAAAAGGTCTTTCATTAATGATGTTACCGGGATGAAAAATCTATTATTCCCATCTTGTTTCAATGATATAATTTTTTATATATAAATAAGCTATAGAAAAGAGTAAGAATATGAAAGAATACATACTGACTCTGGACCTT
>JAQVHC010000088.1 GCA_028696435.1 Actinomycetota bacterium
CGATATAGCTACGATATAGTTATATAGTTATGCAGTTGCGGATAATTTTTTTGCAAGCTTTTTAAATAAAAAGCATTTATATATGCCTTTTTACAAGTTCTATAAGTTCGGGAATCTTTTTTTCTATTTCATCAGTTAATTTTAAAGAAAATGTGGGTGTGTCCGCACTATCCTGTTTACTATTATTGCCAGTATTTATGCCAATAAGAAATCCGTCAATTTTTATGTTGTATGCCAGCAGGAGTAACTTTAACACATCTGCAAGGCCGGTCTGGTGAAATGAGATAAAATCTCCACTACGGCATCCAGAGTCAATCATATTGTAGAAGTCCTTTAATGGTATAGAGTAAATATCGCCTTTTTTGTTGCTTTTCTTCTTATCTTTTATGGAATTATTTTTTTTATTTTCATCATTGTGAGTATTAGAATTTACATTACTATCAGCGGGGAAGCCGGATGTTATTTTAAGAGCATCTATAATTATGAATTTACAGTTTTTATAGGATTCAAAAATGCTTATCAATCTGAAACCTGCAGTTGAGCCATCTACTATCAGGACATCCCGGGGGAGCCTCTCTTCTTTGAGCCTGTTTATTGTATGAACCCCTATACCTTCATCTCCAAGCAGGATATTGCCTGTGCCGAGTATAACCGTGTTTATGTTATCTGATTTTTCCAATTTATTTTCAAGCTTTATCTCTATCTCTATCTATTATCTCTATCTATTTTTCCAGCTTTATTTTTAACTATATTAACTATATTAACTATATTTTAATTATTTTTTTCAGCTTTATCTTTAATCTACTTTATATTTTTAACTACTGCAGGGATGTGCCTTTCCCATCCGAGAGCCTGGATATGGACACCTGCACAATATGGTTTAATTTCATTTATAAGAGTTGAAGCAATCTCAATGCACATAGAGGCTTTGTCCTGTGTTGCTTCCATCTTTTTTATAATTGCTTCCGGGACAAAAACGCCCGGCACAAATTTATTCATATAATTTGCCATCTTTTCTGATTTTAAAAGAATGATACCGGCAAGCACAGGTACATTTATATTTTCTCTATGAATTCTTTCCATAAATTTCTTAAAAACTTCTGCATCAAATATAGCCTGGGTCTGGAAGAACTGTGCACCCTGACTTACTTTTTTCTTCATCTTTATAATTTGAAGTTCATAAGATGCTTCCGTGTCTGCACCCGGATTTACCACTGCCCCTTTAAAGAAAGAAGGTTTCTGTGTTAACTCATTACCTGCAAGGTCTTTTCCTTCCTCCAGCGTTTTTATTGCCCACAGAAGCTGGACTGAATCAAGGTCGAACACAGGGCATGCCTGTGGGTGGTCTCCTGTGGTAGTATAATCACCGGTCAGAGCAAGGATATTTCTTATTCCCATAGCGTAAGCACTCATTAGGTCTGATTGGAGAGCGAGCCTGTTCCTGTCCCTGCAGGTAACCTGAAATATAGGGTCAAAGCCCCATTCTTTTAGGAAATGACAGCATGTAAGTGAGCCAAGACGCATTACTGAACTCTGAAGGTCGGTTACATTTATTCCATCTATGACATCTCTTAATAATTCTGCTGCATCTTTAATCTCTTCAATGTCAACCCCTTTTGGCGGGCCCAGCTCGGAGGTTATCGTAAATTTACCACTTTTTAGCGCTTTTTCAAATTTTGATTCTTCTATAGTTGTTTTTTCTAATTCTTCCATATTTTTATATCATCTCCTCTTCGTCAAGTGCCCATAATTTTGTTTTTCTTAGTTTTGCGGGAGGTAATATTTTTGAATAATCCCTCGGTGGTATAAACTGGTCTAATATATCAAGTCTATCTATCTTTTTCAGGTTCTTATAAATAAGTTCCCATGCGCAGTCTTTTTCAGGGTCTGTTTCACATTTTCCTTTGCTCTGTCCGGCGCAGGGGCCGTTTTCAAGTTTTTTAGGGCATGAAGAATACGGGCATATACCACCGGTACAATCCAGAATGCAATTACCGCATGTGTCGCATCTTTCTGTGCCCTGCCACATACCGGTTATTCCTCCAAATGTTGTGGTATTTAGAGCCGGATGGCAGATTTTATTTAAAACTGCTGCTGAGCTCTGAACGCCAATGCCGCATGAAAAAATAAGTACAGAATCTGCATTATTTATTTCATCAGTTCTTGGTTTTATGCGGGAACGAATCAGGGCTTTCTGGCAGAGGAAATCTATTTCAAGTATTCCGGTTACCACCTTTCCTTCTTTTTCAAGCTGTTCCTTCATATCAGCAAGTACTTTCCTGCCACCGGTATTTGCGCCTTCAGGACAGCCACAGCAGCCGATGATAAAGATTTTTTTCTCATCTTTTAGTTTTAATAAAATTTCTTCTATGGGTTTAAATTCAGTTAATATCATTGGACCTCCTAAAATATAATCTTTTAGACTATTCTGTATTTGCCGATGAGCTCTCCCCGTGGCGTTATCATATGAACGGCGCAGGCTGTGCAGGGGTCAAAGCTTCTTATTACCCTTAGAATTTCAATAGGGCTGTCGCTTTCTTTTATCCTGAGGCCGATTAGTGCCTGCTCATAAGGACCGGCCTGCATATCTTTATCTTTAGGTGATGCATTCCATGCAGTTGGAGTGATTACCTGGTAATTTGATATTCTGCCTTCTTTTACATTCAGCCAGTGCCCCAGCGCTCCCCTTGGCGCAGTGCACAATCCCATTCCTTTTCCATCCCCATTTTCACCGGCAGCGGAGCTCGTATTATATTCAACTGCTGCAGGTTCTCCTGCTTTTAGCTGCATTGCCCACTTTAATAGCTCATCTGCTATTAGGCTGGCTGACAGCGCTCTTGCAAGGTGCCTTCCTGCTACAGAGTAAAAACTGGAAATATTTCCTCCGATTTCCGACAGGGTATCGTCAACAATTTTCTTAACTCCTGAATCTTTTTTGCCAAGATAAGTAGTTAGAATACTTGCGATTGGGCCAACTTCATATACTTTCCCATTATATCTCGGGGATTTAATCCAGCTGTATCCTTCCTCCTTATCGGAGGCAGGTATGGTTTCACCATCAGCAGGGTGTAAGGCTCCGTAATCATTATACCAGCTGTGAGTTACATCCTCGGTTATATTGCTGATATCAAGTTCACTATAATTATCAATATCATTTACAAGCCCACCTTTAAAAAGCACATCGCTATAGCTTCCATCGGGCGACTTGATTTTATATGATGAATCGTATGCAAGTAAGTTCTGGCATCCTTTTCCAAACTCTAAATAATCATTGTATGTTTTAGCAAGGGCCATAACATCCGGTAAGTAATAATTTTTGACAAAATCTATAATTTCTTCTGCCCTCCATATAAATTCAGTTATTTTATCGGCTGTTAATTTTCCGGATACGCCGCCGGTCACAATAGCGGCATCATGAGGCCATTTTCCGCCAAAAAGGGTGGCTGCCTGCTGGGCTTTTCTGTAAATATCAAGAGCTTTAAGATAATGGCTTACAATAGCACCGGTTGTCCGGCTGTCAAATCTATAATCCATATAATTATCCCGGGGCAGAAATGGTGAGGAATATCCCTGCTCAAGGAAATATTTTAATGTGTTTATATCCCTATCGCTGTCGCTACCACTTAACTCAATAACCTTTGCGGGGTCAATATAATCCAGCCCGCTTAAGATATAAAAGTGCAGGATATGGTCTGCAATTGTTCTTGTGCCGGCTATCAGGTTTCTTAGCAGAATTCCATTTTCAGGAATTTTATCAGAAAGGCCAGCGTAATCTTCCACTGCAGTAACCGATGCTATAGCATGCGGTTCAGGACATACACCGCAAATTCTCTGGGTCAGTAGAACTGCATCCCTCGGGTCCCTTCCTTTTAATATAACTTCTATCCCCCTGAACATGGTTCCGCTGACTGCAGCATCTTTTATAATGTTGTTATCAACTGTTACTTCTACTTTAAGGTGGCCTTCTATTCTGGTAATGGGATGTATTACAATTTTTTTCACAATTTCACCTTCCTGAATATTTCATAAATAATTATTTTTAATTTTAGCCTGATTTTCATTATCTATATTTCTGATAAATTCTTTTTTGGTATTTTTTACATTATCGTTCTTTAGTGAATTTTTTTATTAATATAAAATTAATATAAATTTTTTAAATGATATTTTTATGTTTCTATTCTCCTTTATTAATTTTAATTAACCTTACCAACTTGCCCTCTTTCCACTGGTATTATTTTTGATAACTTTTCATTTGTTCTTTTCTTCTATTTTTATTTTTTCATTTATCTTCTTTTCATTTGATGGCACTTCAACATCTATAATTCTTTCATAAAAATCCCCGAGAAGGTCAGGGAATTCCGGTGATGTGCAGCCGCTGCAGGGAGCTCCGCTTCCAATTGCCCAGTTTGTCCTTCCATTCCATTGTCTTGTAGGACAGTCGGCATATGTTATAGGACCCTTGCACCCAAGTTCATAAAGGCAACCTTCATCCCCGAATTTTTTAGCAAATTTTCCTTCATCAAAGTAAGCTCTATTCGGGCAATTTTCATGAATTAATTTTCCGTAATATATTTTTGGTCTTTTAAAATCATCAAGCTCCAGGTTTTCCAGCCCTTTTGTAAGTATTTCTTCAATTGTGCCGAATAACCAGTCCGGGTGGGGAGGGCAGCCCGGTATGTTTACAAGTGGCGTTTTGATATTATGGGCTAAAAAAATTTCTCCAGCGCTCTTTGCTCCGGTTGGGTTGGGATTTGCTGCCGCAATTCCTCCAAATGAAGCACAGGTTCCGAGAGCAATTACAAGCATTGCGTTCGGGGATAGCGCCAGTGTCTCTCCGAGTATAGTGGATTTCTTACCGTCCTTTTCTCCCGTAGTGCAGTAGATTCCATTATTATCTGTTGGTATAGCACCATCTATAATTAAAATATAGCCACTTTTTTCTGCAGATTTTTCAAGTATTTCCATAGCAAGCTTCCCACTTGCGCTCATAATATTTGGGTGAAATATAAATTCAAGTTTAAATCCCGGGATTATATCCTGAAGCAGAACATTCTTTATTGAAGGATACTCAGAGCAAATTGTAGAAGTTACACAACCGGTGCAGTTTTGACCCTGAATATTAATAATGGAAATTGGCTGTATTTTTTTGTTATCCATATGAATCACCTTTTCTTTTTATGGAATGTTTTAAAAATGAATTCCCCTTGTGTGTAAATTGAGTAGTTGGCCTGAAAGAATGAGGGGATGAATGAAGGGATGATATATTCTTATAAAATATTATATTATTACGGTTACGGGTGTTATGAGCGATATTATATACTGGACAATCAATAAATCCTGATATTTTTGTGCTTTGTTTTGTGTTTTGCATGTGTATAAATTCAGGCATTGACTATGAAAATTTTTAACCTATGAAAAATTTGTAAAATTCTATATCCTCCATTCTAAACAAAATTAAGTAAAAAAGGAATAATTTTTAGTTAAATCAGCTAAT
>JAQVHC010000089.1:0-3235 GCA_028696435.1 Actinomycetota bacterium
TTTCCCTCAGCGGTTTCAATTATCCTGTCTCCATTTATCTGCACCTTCACTGTAGCTTCGGAGAGCATACGACCATCTTCTTTTTTCTCATCCAGCACTCTAAAACTTTCCAGTTTAAAAAATTCCTTCCTGTTCCCTGTAACTTCTCTGACCAGTAGTTCAAAACTTCCATCGGCAGCTTCAAACTGATAACCCTTATGCTCCAGATTTTGAACCCTGTTTAATATTTCACTTACCTTCTCTAAATCATTCTCAAGATCAATTCCAAATTCCTTTGCTCTCAGAATTACCGATTTCTTTCCCGAAAGCTCGGATATCAATATCTGCCTTGTATTCCCAACAGCCTCAGGGGGGACATGTTCAAATGCTGTTGATAGCTTGCTCACTCCACTAACATGCATGCCTCCTTTATGTGTAAATGCATTCCGCCCGACAAAAGGCTGACCCGGATTTGCAATCTGATTTGCCGTTTCACTGACAAATCTGGAAAGACTGGTAATATGCTGGAGGTTACCTTCCTTAAGACACTTTTTATTTAATTTCAATTCAAGATTTGGAATTACCTGGCAGAGGTCTGCGTTACCGCACCTTTCCCCATAGCCATTTATAGTTCCATGCACCATCTTTATTCCCCTGGCCACTGCTATTATGCTATTGGCAACAGCACAGCCACTGTCATTATGAAAATGCACACCAATCGTAGCCCTGATTTTTTTATTTACCCTGTCCAGTATTTCAATGACGTTATGAGGAAGCATGCCGCCATTTGTATCACAAAGACACAGATAATCTGCGCCTGCCTGCTGGGCTACTCTCAAGGTCTCAATCGCATAATCAGGGTTTTCGTTAAAACCATCAAAAAAATGTTCCGCATCAAATATAACTTCTGGAAAATATTTTTTTAAATATTCTATAGAACTGGCAATCATATCCAGATTATTTTCAGGGGTTGTCTCAATTACTTTCAGGACCTGGAGTTCGGAAGATTTGCCTACAATACACACTGCATCCGCTCCGGACTTAATCAGCTGCTTAATATTACTATCATCCTCTACTTTAAGGTTTTTATACCTTGTCATCCCAAACGCAACTATTTTTGAATACTCAAATTTTTTCCCCTTTAACTTTTCAAATACTTCCATTTCCTTTGGGTTGGATGCAGGAAACCCTACCTCAATATAATCAATACCAATATCATCAAATTTTTCAACAAGCCGGAGCTTGTCATCGACAGAAAATGATATATCGGCCTTCTGGGCCCCATCCCTTAAAGTGGTATCAAGTATGTATATTTTATCTTTTAATTCACTATTCATTTCTTCTCTCTATAACTGCAATTTTTATATTATGTCTTTATTATCCTTTTTATTCTTTTATAACCTTTTACCCTTATCTTATTTACCCTTATCTTACCTTTATCTTATCCTTATAATTACTTTCCCTTTATATTATCCCTTGTAAAATTTACATAACCACCGCTTTTTATTATACCCTGGATAAAATCAGGAAATGGCTGTATTTCAAATGTTTTATTTTTTGTAATGTCTTTTATAGTGCCGCCTGACAGGTCTACCTCCAGTTCATCCCCATCTTCTATTAAATCGGAGACCTCTCCACTTGTGATGACCGGAAGCCCTATATTTATAGCATTTCTAAAAAATATGCGGGCAAATGATTCTGCTATTACTGCCTTGATGCCACTTGCTTTTATTGCCAGCGGAGCATGTTCTCTGGAAGAGCCACATCCAAAATTACTTCCGGCTACTATTATTTTTCTTTCTTTCGCTTTCTCTGCAAAATCACTATCCAGATCTTCAAAACAATGCAGGGCAAGTTCATTTTCGTCTGTAGTATTAAGGTATCTTGCCGGTATTATCACATCTGTATTAACATTATCACCATACTTTATTACTCTTTCCTTTATTATCATTAAATAACCTCCTCCGGTGTGGCTATTCTTCCTGCTATTGCGGACGCTGCTGCTACCGCGGGCCCACTTAAATATACTTCACTTCCGGGATGCCCCATCCTGCCAACAAAATTCCTGTTTGTTGTTGACACTGCTCTTTCTCCTTCTGCAAGCACTCCCATATGCCCGCCAAGACAGGGTCCGCATGTTGGAGTGCTTACAACACAACCTGAATTTATAAAAATTTCAATATAACCTTCTTTTAGAGCTTCAAGATATATATTCTGGGTGGCAGGAATTATTATGGTTCTTAAATTTTCACTAATTTTTTTCCCTTTTAAAATTTCTGCTGCAATTCTGAGGTCCTCAATCCTGCCATTAGTGCATGAGCCAATTACAACCTGGTCTATTTTTATACTGGAAAGTTCTGCCGCATTTCTTGCGTTTGAAGGCAGGTGCGGTGTTGCTACCTGAAGCTCAATATCATCGCAGTTTATATTGTAAACTTTTTCGTATTCTGCATCGGAGTCGCTCCGGAATATTTTATAATCTCTATGTGACCGCCTCTCAAGGAATTCTTCTGTCTTTTCATCAACCTCGAATATTCCGAATTTCCCACCTGCCTCTATTGCCATATTGGACATTGTAAACCTTGAATCCATTGAAAGTTTGCTTACAGCAGGACCGCTGAATTCCATTGATTTGTAAAGTGCGCCATCCACACCTATAAGGCCAATTGTATACAGTATCAGGTCTTTTCCTGTTATCCAGTCTTTTAAGTTTCCATTGTATATAAACTTTATCGTGCGCGGTACCATAAACCAGACTTTCCCCGTGGACATTGCAACTGCTACATCTGTGCTTCCTACTCCGGTAGACGCAGCCCCAAGAGCACCGTAAGTACATGTATGAGAATCGGCACCAATTATAAGGTCCCCGGGAACTACGAGTCCCTGTTCGGGAAGCAGTGCATGCTCTATCCCCATTTTCCCGACTTCAAAATAATTTTTAATATTCTGATTTCGCGCAAATTCCCTGACAAACTTACACTGTGAGGCAGATTTTATGTCTTTGTTAGGGGTAAAATGGTCTGGTACCACAACAACTTTATTAGTATCAAATACCCTGCCCGCACCAATTTTATTAAATTCTTCAATAGCCAGAGGAAGAGTAATATCGTTTCCAAGTACAATATCAACATCTGCATTTATTATCTCACCTTCTGAAACATATTCCCTGCCACAGCGGGAAGCCAGTATTTTCTGTGCCATAGTCCGGGGTTTGTTTTTACTTTTGCAGTTCAATTTTTTAAAGTTTCCTTCCCTT
>JAQVHC010000089.1:3335-5483 GCA_028696435.1 Actinomycetota bacterium
ACCACTACTTTAACCGAGCCGAGAGCGTCTTTGCCTCCGGATACAGCCTCAATGCTGTATTCAATCAATTTTGTGTTTATATTCACTATTTTATCGATTGCTTTAAATGATGCATCCACTGGACCGTTCCCTGTTGAAGAACTTTCATGCAGCTTGCCGTTTATCTCTATTCCCACTGTAGCTTCTGCATTAATGTCCGAACCGCTCTGTATTCTATAATATTTGAGCAAAAAATGTTCTGTAACTTCGCGTATCTCATCTTCTGCAATCGCCTTTATATCTTCATCATTTATTGTTCCTTTTCTCTCAGCAAGGTCTTTAAATCTCTCAAAAGCCTTTTCAAGATTTTCCTCCGAAAGATGTATACCGAGTTCATTTAATTTTCCAACAAACGCATGTCTTCCTGAATGTTTACCGAGCACAAGCTTTGATGATTTCAGACCGATATCCTCAGGTCTTATTATTTCATAAGTTGACCTGTCCTTTAACATACCATCCTGATGTATTCCTGCTTCATGGCTGAACGCATTCTTGCCCACTATCGCTTTATTGGGCGCAACAAGATAGCCGGTCAGTGACCTCACTATGCTGCTTGTTCTTATAATTTCTTTTGTATTGATATCAGTGTACATTCCAAGACTATTTTTACGGGTATCTATAATCATTACAATTTCTTCGAGCGAAGCATTACCGGCTCTCTCACCTATCCCGTTTACCGCACATTCAACCTGTCTTGCACCGTGTTTTATGGCTGCAAGTGAATTCGCAACTGCAAGCCCGAGATCATTATGGCAGTGGACGCTAACCACTACATTTTCAATTCCTGCAGTATTTTCAAAAATATAATCAATCATTTCTCCAAACTCATCGGGAAGAGCGTACCCTACAGTATCAGGAACATTTATAATAGTAGCCCCGTTTTTAATTGCTGTTTCATATAATCTACACAGATACTCCCAGTCACTTCTCGTCGCATCCATTGCCGAAAATTCAACTATATCAGTGTAATTACGGCTCCTTTTTACTGCTTCTCCGGCCAGTCCCAGAACTTCCTCCCTGCTTTTCTTAAGCTGATATTTAAGATGAATATCAGAGGATGATATAAAAGTATGTATAACTGGCTGTTCGGCTTCTTTAAGAGCTTCTCCTGCTGCATCTATATCTTTAAAATTTGCTCTCGCCAGAGCCGCTATTTTTCTGCCTTTAATTTCTTTTGATATTTCCCTCACCGAGTTAAAGTCACTCTTTGATGATATGGGAAACCCTGCTTCTATTACATCGACATTTAACTTTTCAAGCTGCCTGGCAATCTCCAGTTTCTCCTTAGTATTCAGATGAATACCGGGAGCCTGCTCACCATCACGCAGTGTTGTATCAAATATATAGATTTTTTCTCTTTTTTCTTCCATATCACTTTCCATTTTCTCTATTAAAATTTCCTGTTTAAAAATTTCCTGTTTAAAACTAATAAAGATTAACTATCTTTATGTTTTCAAAGCCTGATAGTCTCTTAAATTCTTCCAGCATTTCAGGTGTTACCTCATTATCAAGGTTTAGTCCCATTACAGCTGACCCACTTAGCTTCTTTCTGCCCACATGCATTGAAGCAATATTTACATTAAGCTTTCCAAATGCAGAGCCTATCTTTCCAATCTGTCCCGGAACATCTTTATATCTTATAAAAGCCATATACCTGGAAGGAACCATGTCTATCTCATATTTATCAATAGCTATAAAGCGAGGTGTATCTTTTTTACCTACAGTAGTTCCTGAAATAGAAAGCTCTCCCTGGCTACCCTTTCCTTCAAGAGTAATTAAATTAACGTAATCTTTTGAATGGCTGCTTTTTACTTCATTTACCTTAAGACCCATTTCCTTTACAAGGAGGTCAACATTTACAAGATTAACAGCTTCTGCTGAATATTTCTCAAGTATTTTTACAAGTATCATTGATGTCAGGATTCTTACATCATAATCCGATATTTTACCATAATAACCTATTTTCAGGCTTTCAAGATTGCCTTCAAACAAATTTATAAATAGACTTCCAAGATTTTCACATAATTCAAAGAAAGGCGAAAGTACTTCCATAACTTCAGGCCTTATGGCAGGTGCATTAACAGGAAAAGCTGCTGTTCTCCCGCTAAG
>JAQVHC010000008.1 GCA_028696435.1 Actinomycetota bacterium
TATTTCATTATGGCGAATATACTATCAAAGAGGCAAAACAATACCTGAAATCTGAGGGGATAAATGTAAGAATTTAGATATGTTTAATTTTAACATGTGGTAAAAAAGTTATATACTTACCTGAAGTCTAAATTATCTGAATTCTAAATGGATTAAAATGGGTAAAGAAATAAGAATGGATAAAGAAATAAAGAAACAGGAAAATAAAAAAGTTGGCCTTATTCCTGCTATAATACAGGATTATAAAACCGGTGAGGTTCTTATGCTTGCCTATATGAGTAAGGAATCACTTAAAAAAAGCCTGGAAACGGGCACAACATGGTTCTGGAGCAGAAGCAGGAAAAAATTATGGAATAAAGGAGAGACATCAGGAAATATTCAGAAAATAAAGGACATTAAATATGATTGTTATGGAAATGCTCTATTGGTAAGTGTAGAGCAGATAGGAAATGCCTGCCATACTGGAAACAGGAGTTGTTTTTACAGAAATCTTAAAGATATTGAGAAAGACCTGGATTTTGAAAGATATTTGAAAGAAGACAGAGAAGAAAATATACTTGACGTATTATATGAGGTAGTTGAAAACAGAATAAAAAATAAAGTTCCTGATTCCTATACTTACCGTCTACACAAAGAAGGGCTTGATAAAATAATAAAGAAGTTTGGTGAAGAAAGCATGGAGGTTATTCTGGCAGCAAAGCACCAGAAGAAGCAGGATGTTATCAATGAAATAGCCGACCTTATCTATCATCTGATAGTTCTTATGGTCGAGAAAAAAATTACGCTGGATCAGGTATATGAGGAATTAAGGAAGAGAAGAAAGTAAATAAAGCAGGAGAGTAATTATGGTAAAAGAGAAAAGAAGGATTGCAATAATCACAAGTGGTGGGGACGCAAGCGGTATGAATGCAGTTATAAGAGCAGTCACAAGATATGGAATTTATCGCGGTTTTGAAGTATATGGATTTTACGAAGGATTTAAAGGACTGATTAATAATAAATTTGAGGTACTTGATTCAAATTCAGTTGGTGGAATCATTGATAGGGGCGGAACTTTTCTTTATTCAGCAAGATCGGAAGAGTTTAAATGTAAAACCGGTCAAAAGAAAGCAATAGAGAATTTAAAAAATAATAAAATAGAAGGGCTTATTGTAGTTGGTGGTAATGGCTCATTCAGGGGCGCTCATGATCTTCACGAACAGGGAATACAGGTTATTGGTATACCCGCAACTATAGATAATGATGTCGCTGGCACCGATTACAGTATTGGATTCGATACAGCTCTAAATGTAATAATTGACCTTGTGTCAAAAATAAGGGACACTGCATCTTCTCACGATAGAACATTTGTAGTAGAAGTAATGGGGAGAAATTCAGGAATAATTGCAGTAAATACCGGGATTGCATGTGGAGCAGATTATATATTAATTCCTGAAATAGAAGTTGATCTTGCTAAAATTGCAGCGCAAATAAAAAAACATAGAGCAGGAAAGAGACATACTTTGATAATAGTGGCGGAAGGCGCTGCAAGCGCTGCCGAGGTTGCTTCTTCAATCAAACTGCTCTCTGGCCATGAGGTCAGAGTATCTGTGCTTGGCCATATACAGAGAGGAGGTTCTCCTTCAGCTCTTGACAGGGTGCTGGCCGCCAAATTTAGTAAGAAGGCTGTAGATTTATTGATTGAGGGTGAAAGCGATTGTATGGTTGGAATCAAGAGCATGAGAATAATAAAAAATAAATTTATGGATGTTTTAGAGGCTAAAAAGGATATCGACAGAGAATTATATAAACTGGCGCATACACTTTCTATATAATTTATATATGGGGTTTTAATATGAAGTTATTTCACTTTACTAAGTTTCACTCCAGATACTATGGCTTTAAAATTTTATAAAGTTAATATTTAAAAATTAATCAGGAGAAAGATTAAAAAAATGAAAAAATTATTATTAGTTATATTTATAGTTATTATTTCTACTACAGCTGTATTGAGTTTTAGCTGTAGCAGACCCGGCCTGAGCGGCACATTTGAAGGAACTCTACCCTGTGCTGACTGTCCTGGCATTCAAACTCTCATAACATTTAACTCTGATGGTACTTTTTATATGGAAGAAACCTATCTTGAAAGAAGTGTTGAGCCTGTGATCACAGAGGGGAAATGGGTTCTTAATGGAGATATAATTACATGTACTGCCGGTGATTACAGGTTTGAGTATAAGCTTATTTCTGAAGATGAAATAAAATGGGCTCCGGACGGAGAAGAGATTACAGGAACCGATCTTAACTGGTCTCTCTTTAAGAAATAGCCTTTAAGAAATAGCAGGGTTTTTAACTGAAAAATTTAAGACCCGGACAATACTATTATTTTTGAATCTATAAATTTTCTATTTTAGAAATCTATGCCGGATTTAACCGGATTTAATGGTGCCGGAGATCGGGGTCGAACCGACACGAACCTCGCGGTTCACTGGATTTTGAGTCCAGCGCGTCTGCCAATTCCGCCACTCCGGCTCTTGAGAAATGCTTGAGAAATAATACAATTTATCCAGATTAATATCAAGAATCTGTAAAATTGATATTGTAAAAAATTATTTGTCAGATGTTATAATATATAGTTGTATAATTGAACCCGGCTATTTTAAATCTATTATTTGAATGAAGTATCCGGAAGAAAATATGCTTGAGTAAATCATCCGGTATAAAGTATCTGCAACTAGATGATTATTAGAGATAATTATTATGCGGTATCTGTATATAGTAAATATAGTAAAATAGTAAAATACCGGATACAAAGTGGCCGGGCATCAATCCCCGGTATCCGGCATACAGTACATGGTATTAGAGGGATATAGTCTTTATAGCCAGCGGCAGGTGTTAATTATTATTGGAAAAGAATAAAAAAAATAAAGCGATTTTAATAGACGGAAATAATATTGCATACAGGGCATTTTATGCAATCCCTGAAACCATATCAACATCATCAGGCATAGCCACAAACGCTGTTTTAGGATTTACAAATATGCTTCTAAAGCTGATAGAGCAGGAGAATCCCGATACAATAATATGTGCCTTTGATAGTAAAAAACCAACTTTCAGGCATGAATTATTTGATCGCTATAAAATCCAGAGAAAGAAGATGCCTGTCAGCTTATCGGAACAATTGCCACTGATAAAAGAAGTTTTAAATGTTTTTAATATAGCATGCCTGGAGAAAGATGGTCTGGAAGCCGATGATATACTTGCGGATATAGCGGAAAGCATAAAGGACGAATTTGACAGGGTTATAATAGTCTCGGGCGATAAAGATATACTACAGCTTGTTTCTGATAAGATAAAAGTTATGTCTATTAAAAGAGGGATTACAGATACTGTAATGTTTGACAGAGAAGGAGTTGTAGAAAAGTTCGGGGTAGAGCCTGAAAGGATAAAAGACCTGCTTGCACTTATGGGAGATAGTTCTGACAATATACCCGGAATACCCGGAATAGGTCCGGGAACTGCGAAATCACTTGTAGCAAAATATGGTTCTGTAGAAGAAATTTATGAAAATCTGGATAAGATAGACA
Source organism: Actinomycetota bacterium (assembly GCA_028696435.1). GTDB lineage: Bacteria > Actinomycetota > Humimicrobiia > Humimicrobiales > Humimicrobiaceae > JAQVEM01. Next base: position 3,567 of record JAQVHC010000008.1, read on the forward strand.
GTAGTCGCTTAAAGGAGCTTTTGTCAGTAAACAGGGATTTAGCCATTTTAAGTAAAGAGCTGACTACATTGAAAAGAGCCGGTGATATAAACATAAGAGAAGTAATAGATAATAGTTTTAAAAATATAAGTATCAATAAAGTAAAGCAGCTTTTTGAAAGTCTTGAATTCAAGAACCTGGAAAAAAAGCTTTATAATCTACAGGATAAGATAGATTTTAAAAAAGAAGATATTAAATCCGGCAAAACTGTTAAGAAAATAGATACAGTAAATAAAATTAATCTAAAACATTTAACCCCCGAATTATGTGATGAAATTTTAAACTATGGTTCCGGAAGCACTATTTATATGGCTCTCTGGGAAGCTTCCGATGAGTTCTATGGAATTGTTTTATATTATGGAGATGGCAGCGCATTTCTTGTAGGGAGAAAGGAACTCGAAATTGATAAGATCAGGGAAAGCATAAAAAAATTACTGGAAAATAAAGAAAATAAGATTTCTGGCTTTGATTTCAAAAAGATATATAAAACATTAAAGAAATATGGAATCACCCTGGATGGAAAATATATAGATTATAAGATACTGTATTTACTCCTTAACCCGGTTAAGCCCAACACCACAATTGATGAGATAATTTATGACCTCCTGAAGATAGAACCAGAAAGTATCGAGGGAGAGATTAGATCTGAAAAAGAAATTAAATCTGTTAAGAATAATGAAAGCACTGTTTTTATTACTCCAGAAAGTGAAGATGGAGATAAAGACAAAAATAAAGGTGAAAGAAAACAGTTATCGCTTGATTTAAGTGGTGGAGGAGGTAGCAGCAGTAGTAGCAGCACAGGCAAAGAACAAATAGAAGATAAAAGCACAGAAGCTGTATATGAGCTTGAAATATTAAAGAGAAAATTAAGCCTTTATGAAAAAATTGAGAGTAGCTTACTTGAAGGGTTGTCAGAAGAAGATATGGAGGAGCTATACTGGAAAATAGAAGAGCCCCTTATAAGAATTCTTGCTGAGATGGAATATACAGGTGTGTGCATAGACAGGGAGTATCTGAATGATTTAATAAAAGAATATGACCGGGAAATAAAGAACCTCGAGAAAGAAATTTATGAGCTATGCGGTGAAAAATTCAACATAAATTCTTCACGTCAATTAGCGGAAGTATTATATAATAAACTCGGCCTTCCTGCTGTAAAACGAACCAAAACAGGATTGTCCACAGATGCCGAATCCCTGAGAGCAATATATGATAGTTCACCGGTTATAGCGAAAATCCTTGACTACAGGGAAAAAACCAAACTTAAAAACACCTATATAGATGTTCTTCCCAGATTAATTGACCCTGTAGATTTAAGAGTGCATGCAACATATCATCAGCTCGGGACATCTACAGGAAGGATAAGCAGCAGTGACCCCAATCTTCAAAATATTCCGGTAAGAACGGAGTATGGCAGGCAGATAAGGAAAGCATTTATACCCGGAGCCGGTTATGATCTTATAATGTCTGCAGATTATTCCCAGATTGAATTGAGAATTCTCGCGCACCTTTCGGAAGATGAAATTCTCATAGATTCCTTCAGGAAGGATGAAGATATACACGCGAGGACAGCGTCGGAGCTTTTTGATGTTGATTATAATGAAGTAACAGAGGAGTTAAGGAGAAAAGCAAAGACCATAAATTTCGGGATAATATATGGGATGACAGAATATGGGCTTATGAACAGACTCTCCATTCCGGAAGAAGAGGCAAGAGAATATATCAAAAAATATTTTGAGAGGTATCAGGGTGTAAATAAATATTTGAAATTCCTGGTAGATGAAGCGTATAAAAAGGGCTATTCTACAACAATTTTTGGCAGAAAAAGATATTTAAGAGAGCTGGGGAGCAGTAATAGTCAGGTAAGGAGCCTCGGTGAGAGATATGCAGTAAATACGCCTATACAGGGAAGTGCTGCTGATATAATAAAGCTTTCGACAATAGTGCTTTTTGATAAATTAAAATCAGAAAAAATAGACAGTAATATCATTTTACATGTTCATGATGAACTTGTACTGGAGTTAAAAGAGAAAGACAGTGAGATTATTAGAAAAATATTAAAAGAATCAATGGAAAATTGTGTAAAACTAAAAGTAAATCTTAAAGTCGATATAAAAAGCGGCGTAAACTGGTATATTTGAAGCCGGTGTAACTGGTATAATTGAAAAAATTTCGTATAATATTGATTATTCTTTATATGCATGTTATTCTTTTCAGATATTAAAAAAGGAGATAAATTTATAAAAAATGACAGAAAAAAATTTTACTAAAAAAATAACAAACGAAAATTACATGGTAGAAGATGAAAGCGGCAGATTGGTTCCCAACTATGATTTAACGATGATTAGCCTTAATGATGGTGACATTATCAGGGGAAAAGTGGTGAAAATTGATAAAGATGAGGTTCTGGTAGATGTTGGTTTTAAATCTGAAGGAGTTATACCGCTGAATGAATTATCTATTAGAAGCAATGTAAAACCCGAAGATATTTTAAAGGTTGATGATGAAATAGAAATAATGGTTCTTCAAAAGGAAGACCAGGACGGGCGATTAATATTATCAAAAAAAAGAGCTGAAGTAGAACAAAATTTTGATAGAATAGAAAAAATATATCAGAGCGGCGAGACGGTTGAGGGAGAAATTATAGAATGTGTAAAAGGTGGATTGATTGTTGATATAGGGTTGAGAGGTTTTTTACCTGCATCTCTGATAGATATAAGAAAAACAAAAGATCTCGAATCCTATATTGGTGAGAAATGTATCTGCAAGATTATCGAAGTAGACAGGAATAGAAATAACGTAGTGTTATCAAGAAAAGTTATCATAGAGGATGAGAAAAAAGAACAGAGAAAAGAAATACTGAGCAGTATGGAAGTTGGCCAGATAAGGAAAGGTTTAATTACGAGTATAGCTGATTTTGGAGCATTTGTTGATGTGGGCGGAGTTGATGGCCTGATTCACATTTCAGAACTTTCATGGAACCATGTAAAACATCCTTCTGAAGTAGTAAGCGTTGACCAGGAAGTAGATGTAGAGATACTTGATATCGATTACGAAAAACAGAGGTTATCACTGGGGTTAAAACAAACCCAGAAAGACCCGTGGGTTGAAAAGATAAAGAAATATTCAGTTAAAGATATGGTAATGGGCAAAGTTACAAGGATTGTAAAATTTGGCTTATTTGTTGAAATCGAAGATGGTATTGAAGGGCTAGTGCATATATCTGAGTTAAGCGACAGGCAGGTTAAAAGGCCAAGTGATGTTGCAAAAATTGGTGATGAGCTAATGGTTAGAATTATTGATATAGACTATGATAGAAGAAGAATGGCCTTTAGTATCAGACAGGTAGAAAATCCTGTTGAAGAAAAAGAAGAAAAAACATCAGAAAAAGAAAGAAAAACTGACAGTGGTGAAGAAGCAAAAGCCAGCAAAGTAGAAGATAAAGAAATAAAAGAAGTAGAAGAAACTGCTACAGAAGATACAGAAAAAGCCGGTAAAGATATAAAAGATAAAGCAGATTCAGTAGATACAGAAGATCTAGATACTTCTATTGAGGAAGAGAAAATTTCTGGTGAAGATATAGAAGATAATGAGGATTCTGATAAAAAGAGAAAGATAGAAGAACTTGTAAAAGAGATGAAAGACGAAGCAAATCTGGAATAGTATCAGCGATAGTGACAAAAAGATTACATCATTAACAGTAATAACAGGCAGAGTGCTACTATAGCAATTAGCAGTGTATCAGAATCAGAGACAGCGTCAGTACAGTTCAGGTTTTTAAAATATATGTAATATCACAACTTTATATTATTTATATCTTATACAAGCATAAATTATGTGATTTATTATGGTAGCTATTATTATAAATATATTGTAAAACCGGTGTGAGGAATATAAATCTACTCTAAAAGCCGCACTACCAGCAGTACCCTTAAAAATCATTAATCATTAGCTGACACTATAAATATTCTGGAAAAATTGACAGTTATTGCTACTATTAGTATTAACAGAAACTGTTTATATTATCTTTTAAATTTGCTGCGTTAAACTGTTTTTCAGGCTTTTTATTTTTGATTGAAATTTTAGTTAAAAAAGGGGGTCTGCTATCAAAGTAATTGGAATTACTGGAAAAGTTGCCTCTGGTAAAAGTACTGTAAGTAGATATATAAAGAAAATAAAAAAAGATGTGCTGATAATTGATGCAGATAAAATAGCAAAAGGTATATATAAGAAGAGCCCGGAAATTTTGAATAAGCTCGGGCAAATTTTTGGAAAAGAGGTACTGGATTCTGAAGGCAATTTAATTTACGCTGAACTTGCAAAAAAAGTATTTTCAGATAAAAAAGAACTCGATAAATTAAATAAGTTAATGTTTCCTTTAATAAAAAGTGAAATTCAGAATATTTTAACTAAAAACAGCGATAGGGATTATATAATAATAGATGCAGCGGTACTATTTGATTGCGGGCTGGATGAATTATGTGATTATATATTTTATATCAGGAATCCCTCCAGCCGGAGAAAACAATTTTTAAAAGGTAGAGGATTTTCAGATGACGATATAAAGTTAAGGATAGATGGACAGCATCTGAAAATAAATAAGGGAAAAGTAAACTTTATAATTGACAATGATAAAACTAAAAAAGACCTGTTTAAGAAAATAGAAAAGATAATGGCAGAAATTTAATATTCAGAGCTGCATTATTTATATTTGTAACCCGGCACTGGCACTTAACATTTTATTATTGTATTAAATTTAAAAAATTCTAAAATATAAAATGGCCTGGAACGGCCTGTGATAATATGTCTGATTCAAAATTTAAATTAGTATCAAATTATTCTCCCCAGGGAGACCAGGGTAAGGCTATCAGCCAGCTTACAAAAGGCATTGAAGATAATTTTAAATTTCAGTGCCTGCTCGGGGTTACAGGTTCCGGGAAAACTTATACAATAGCAAATGTAATCCAGAATGTCGGCCTTCCCACGCTGGTGCTTGCTCCCAATAAAACACTTGCAGCGCAGCTCTGTAATGAATTTAAAGAATTTTTTCCGGGCAGCGCAGTTGAATTTTTTGTGAGTTATTATGATTATTATCAGCCGGAAGCATATATACCCGGTAAAGATTTGTACATTGAAAAAGATACATCTATAAATGAGGAAATAGAAAAATTAAGATTATCTTCAACGAATTCTCTCTACACGAGAGACGATGTTATAGTTGTTGCGAGTGTTTCCTGTATATATGGACTGGGTTCGCCTTCTGAATATGGAAAACAGAGAATTATTCTGAAAGCAGGAGAAGAATTCCCCCGTGATGAGCTGATCGGAAATCTGGTTAATATTAGATATGAAAGAAATGAATATGATTTTGTTAACGGAAAGTTCAGAGTTAAAGGCGATACAATTGAGATATATCCGGCATATCAGGAAAAGGCAGTAAGAGTCCAGCTTATAGGGGATGAAATTGAAAGAATTGTTGAATTCGACCCGGTATCAGGAGAGATTTATAATGAGTATGAAGTGTATATAATATCTCCTGCAACACATTTCCTTGCAACTGTGGAATGGGTTGACAGAGCTCTTGCGACAATAGAGGAGGAACTCGAGGAGCGGCTAAAGTATTTTAAAGAACAAAATAAATTACTTGAGGCACAGAGGCTGGAATCAAGAACCAGATATGATATGGAAATGATAAGGGAGCTGGGATTTTGCAGTGGCATAGAAAATTATTCAAGGCACATACTGGGGAAAGCGCCGGGTGAACCGCCCAACACTCTTCTTGATTTTTTCCCCGATGATTTTCTTGTAGTTATAGATGAATCTCATATTGCTGTTCCCCAGATAAGGGGTATGTATGAAGGCGACAGGTCAAGAAAGCAGACCCTGGTGGATTATGGATTCAGGCTTCCTTCCGCACTGGATAACAGACCTTTAAAATTTGAAGAATTTGAAGCAAAGATTAAAAGGGCAATATTTACAACTGCCACACCGGGTCCATATGAAAGAAGAGTAAGCAGTCAGATAGTAGAACAGATAATAAGGCCGACGGGCCTTATTGACCCGGAAGTTTCTGTAAGAAAAACCCGTGGACAGATAGATGACCTGATATACGAGATTAAAAAGGTTGTGGACAGAGGCGAGAGGGTTCTTGTAACAACTCTTACAAAAAGGATGGCAGAAGATCTGACCGATTATCTAACAGGTAGAAATATCAGGGTAAGATATCTTCATTCTACAATAGATACGCTGGAAAGGATTGAAATATTGAGAGGACTTCGAACAGGGGAATTTGATGTTCTTGTAGGAATAAATTTATTAAGAGAAGGACTGGACCTTCCGGAAGTCTCACTGGTTGCTATACTTGATGCTGATAAAGAAGGATTTTTAAGGTCCGAGATATCACTGATTCAGACCATAGGAAGAGCAGCGAGGAATGTTAATGGAAAGGTTATAATGTATGCCGATGATATAACAGATTCTATAAAAAATGCTGTGCTTGAAACTAACAGGAGGAGAGAACTACAGATTGAATATAACAGGGAACACAAAATTACTCCAAAAACTATAAACAAAGCTATATCAGACATATTATATAATAGTGGTATAAAGACGGGTAAAGAAGCAAAAGCAGAATTTAAAGTCAGCGAAAAGAAAAAAGCATTTAGTGAAGATAAATTAATGAACATGAGCCCTTCTGAAATTGCAATTATTTTAAGCGGGTTGGAAGAGGAAATGTCTCTGGCTGCGCGGGAATTAAATTTTGAAAAGGCTGCAGCTGTGAGGGATGAAATAAAAAAAATAAAGAAGATAACAGGGATTGAGGTTAGTAGAAGATAGGTTAGATAAGTTGAAAATAAGCTTTAGATAGATTAGATAAGCTGGAAAATAAGTTATAAGATAAGGCAGAGGATAAGTAAGAAGATAGTAAAAATGAGATAATAAAAATGAATCAATAGAAATGAAAGAATAGAAATGAAGGAAGAAATAGTTATAAAAGGTGCCAGAGAGCACAATCTTAAAAATATAAATTTAAATATCCCTAGAAATAAGTTTATAGTTTTTACCGGTGTCAGCGGTTCGGGGAAGTCATCACTGGCATTTGATACAATTTATGCCGAAGGACAGAGGAGATATGTGGAGTCGCTCTCCTCTTATGCAAGGCAGTTTCTCGGCCAGATGGAAAAACCAGATGTTGACCTGATAGAAGGGTTATCTCCTGCGGTTTCAATAAACCAGAAAGGTGTTTCAAAAAATCCAAGATCTACAGTAGGGACTATTACTGAAATATATGATTACCTGAGAGTCCTTTATGCCCGGATTGGAATACCCTACTGCTATCTGTGTGGAAGGCGGATAACAAAGCAGACAGTGGACCAGATAGTTGATAGATTGATGGAACTCCCGCAGGATACAAAGTTTCAGGTTCTTTCTCCAATTATAAGGGGAAGAAAAGGGGAATATGTAAAAGTTTTTGAAAATATAAAAAATAGCGGCTATACAAGAGTCAGGGTAGATGGCAATATCTATGAACTGGACAGGGATTTTGATTTAAAACTGGATAAAAATATAAAACATAATATTGAAGTTGTTGTTGACAGGTTAAAGATGAAACCTGATATACGAAATAGGCTCTCCGAGGATATCGAACTATCGCTTAAGGAGAGCAGTGGTATTGTGTATATACAATTGCTGGATTCTGGAGAAATATTCAGTTTTTCTGAGAATTTTTCATGCGTGGAGTGTGGAATAGATTTTGAGGAAATTACGCCGAGAATGTTTTCTTTTAACAGCCCATATGGCGCCTGCAGAGAATGTGGAGGGCTTGGCATCAGCAAAGATATTGACCCTGACCTGATTGTTGAGTATCCAGAACTAAGTATAGTGGATGGAGCAATTCCTTTTATAAATATGGGATATTCAAATTATTATTCACAGTTAATGAGAAGCCTCGCGAGGGAATATGATTTTGATTTAAGTACACCATTTAAAGATCTCGATGACTATGCGAAGAGGATAATATTGTATGGAACCGATGGGGGAAAGGTAAAAGTAAGTTATATCAATCACAGAGGAAAACCAAGGCATTATTATGTAAAATTTGAGGGTCTTGCCAATAATCTCAGCAGGAGATATCTGGAAACAGAATCAGAAAGCCAGAGAATAAAGATAGAAAAGATGATAGGAACAAGGCCATGCAGCTCCTGCGGTGGCAAAAGGCTGAGAAAGGAAAGTCTTGCAGTAAAAATAAATTCTCTATCAATAGCAGATTTTTGTGAAAAATCAATAGAAGAAGGTATAGACTGGTTAAAATCTATTAAATTAACTGAAAGAGAAAAAATGATAGGCGAGAGGTTAATAAAGGAGATCATCGATAGGATGGAATTCCTTAAGGATGTGGGTCTTGGTTATCTTACCCTTGAGAGGAAGTCCAGTACCTTATCTGGAGGGGAATCACAGCGAATAAGACTTGCCACGCAAATAGGCTCAGGACTGGTGGGAGTTTTATATATACTTGATGAACCAAGTATAGGTCTTCACCAGAGAGACAATAAGAAGCTTATAGATGCACTTAAACGTTTGAGAAATCTTGGAAACACAATAATAGTAATAGAGCATGATGAGGAAACTATAAGAAGTTCTGATTTTATAGTGGATATAGGACCGGGAGCTGGAATACATGGTGGAGAAATAGTATATAGCGGGAATCTTGAAGGAGTATATAATTGTGAAAATTCTATTACGGGTAAGTATTTGAGCGGTAAAAAATTTATTCCCATTCCCGCTAAGAGAAGGAGTGGAAATGGGAAATATATAGTTATTAAGGGAGCCAGAGAGCATAACCTTAAGAACATTGATGTAAAAATTGACCTCGGGAAGCTTATAGCTGTAACAGGAGTTTCCGGGTCAGGTAAGAGTACGCTTGTTAATGAGATACTGTATCCTTCTCTTTCAAATTTACTAATGAAAACAAAATATTATGCTGGCAAGCATGATGGAATACTTAATTATAGAAATCTGGATAAAGTAATTGTTATTGACCAGTCACCAATAGGAAGAACTCCACGTTCAAATCCTGCCACCTATACGGGTGTTTTTGGGTATATAAGAGATTTATTTTCAAGAACGTATGATGCAAGAATAAGAGGTTATAAGCCCGGAAGATTTAGCTTTAATGTAAAGGGTGGAAGGTGTGAATTCTGTAATGGTGATGGGCTTATAAAAATAGAAATGCACTTTTTGCCCGATATCTATGTTCCGTGTGAAGTTTGTAAGGGTAAAAGATTTAACAGGGAGACGCTTGAGATAAAGTATAAAGATAAAAATATTGATGATGTCTTAAATATGACTGTTGAAGAAGCTATGGCTTTTTTTAAAAATATTCCACGAATATATAAGAAGCTGGAATTAATAAATGACGTAGGGCTTGGTTACATAAAGCTGGGCCAACCTTCTACCACTTTGTCAGGAGGGGAAGCGCAGAGAATCAAACTTTCAAAAGAACTTTCAAAGAAAAGCACAGGGAATACATTATATTTGCTTGATGAACCTACTACAGGTCTTCATTTTGATGATATTAAAAAATTGCTTGCTATACTTGAAAGACTGGTAGATGCAGGGAACACCGTGCTTGTGATTGAACACAATATGGAAGTAATAAAAACTGCGGATTACATAATAGACCTTGGTCCTGAGGGTGGAGAGAGAGGAGGCAATATAGTTGCCTGCGGCACCCCGGAAGAAGTAGCAGAGAATGAAAATTCTTATACCGGCAAATTTATAAAGATGTATGCGAACAGAACACGCAGGGAGATGGTAGGGGAAATTGTATGAAAACTGTACTGGCATTTAATGAGGAAATAAATAAAAAATTAAAAGAAGTAAACTGCAGTGAGCAGAGTACAGCAGAAGAATTTTTAAAAATAATTCCGAAACGACCCGGTGTGTATATTTTTAAGGATTCCAGAGGCACTGTTATTTATATAGGGAAGGCAAAAAATCTTTATAACAGGGTAAAAAGCTATTTTAAGGGTGGAAGTAAAAATATCCAGTATGCAAAGCCTTTTGATTTTGTAAAGAGAATTAAATCTATAGATTATGTGGTGACTGATAATGAAGCAGAAGCTCTTATACTCGAGAATAGCCTGATAAAAAAGATAAAACCAAAATATAATGTTGAACTAAAGGATGATAAATCCTATCCTTTTATAGCTGTGACAGTTGGTGAGGAATTCCCGAGGGTCTTTTTAACCAGGGATAGGAATATAGCAGGCGCAAGATATTTTGGGCCATACACTAATGCCGGAGCTGTAAGAGAAACTATAAAGTACTTGAGAAAAATATTCCCTGTAAGGGATTGTAAAGGCACGAGACCAGGTAAAAGCACAAATATACCCTGCCTTAATTATTATATTAAATTATGTCCGGCACCATGTACCGGTAATATTACGCCAGAAGAATACAGGAAAAATATCGAGTTAATTATATTATTCCTTAAGGGAAAAGATAATATGGTGGCTGACAGATTGAATTCTGAGATGATGCATTACTCCGAAAATAAGGAATTTGAAAAAGCTGCAGAGATAAGAAATAGAATAGAAAGTATAAATAAATTAAGCAGGAGTCAAAAGATATTTTTTACAGGCGGAAGTAAGTGGGATTTTATATCAACTGCCCTGGATACCGGGTCGTATGCAAATGATGCAGTTGTAAGTTTATTTACATACAGGTCAGGGGAACTTTCCGTTATAAATAATTTTACAATTAGCAATGTTAAATATCTTGATGAAGGAGAGATTATATCAGCTTTTATTAGAGATTATTATGAAAATATTGATGACATTCCTGAAAAAATTTATTGTAAGGTAAAGATAGGAGACAGCAAGTTAATATCAGAATGGCTGACAGGAAAGGCAGGTAGGAAAGTGGAGCTTCTGGTGCCGGAGATCGGGGAAAAGAAAGAAATTATGGAAATGGTGACAGGAAATTCAGTTTTGTATCTTGAGAAAAAAAAGTTTGAGAAAGATATTATGCAGGGCCAGGCTTATAAGAATCTTGTAAGGTTAAAAAAATTGCTCGGTCTTATTAACATTCCAGAAAGGATTGAATGTTATGATATCTCAAACATAAAAGATTCTTATCCTGTGGGGTCAATGTCGGTTGCCGTGAATGGAAAACTGATAAACAGTAATTACAGACAGTTTAAAATTAAAACGATAGTCGGACAGGATGACTGCAGTATGATTGGAGAAGTTGTTTCAAGAAGGCTGGCTTATTTTGGAAAAGAATCCGATAAAAACAAATACGACAAAATTAAATGCAATAAAAAAGGAATTAAAAAAGAAGATGATAGTTTTTCTATAAAACCCGATTTAATTGTGATTGATGGGGGAAAGGCACAGTATAATGCTGCAAAGAGAATATTAATTGAAAAGCAGATAGATGATATTGATTTAGTAAGTATTGCAAAAAAAGAGGAAGTAATATTCTGTGAAAAGTACCCTGAAGGGAAGAAACTCGATTTAAGTGATAGTAGTATAAGAATTTTAATAAGGGTAAGGGATGAAGCGCACAGGTTTGCTGTAAAATATCATAGAAAGTTAAGAGGAAAAGGTATGTATGGTTCTGAACTCGATGGAATAAAAGGGATAGGAGAGAAAAAAAAGAGAGCTATCTTTGAAAGTGTGGATTCAATTAAGAAACTAAATGATATGGGTGTAGAAGATTTACTCAAGATAAAGGGGTTAAGTCATAGAGATGTATTAAATATTTATAATAGTATTCATAAAGCAGATTAAAGGTGATTTTTTGTTAGACTGGCTTATAAACTGGGTAATACTAACTTTTTCGATAACGCTTACAGCATATTTTCTGCCTTTCATTACTATAACAGGAGATACTACACCTGACCGGGTAATGATAGCATTTGCAGCAGGGCTGCTCCTGGGGCTATTTAATTCGCTGGTAAGACCCTTAATTAAAATTCTATCGCTTCCCATTAATATATTAACCCTTGGACTTTTTAATATTATTATAAATGCAGGTATGCTCTGGATTGTTGACCAGATTATAAAGGGGCTGGAAATAAAAGGGTTTAGCGGATATATATGGAGCGCTCTTCTTATTAGTTTTATAAATATGATTATTTCGAAAATTGTTTTCTTCAGGGGAAAGGTATAAACTGTAACAAAAATATTATAAAAATAATAGTCTGTAAAAGAATTGCACAGGGCCAGCCATGGTAGATACAATAAATATTTTAAAAATGTGGAAATATAGAAGTATAATATAAGAAAAATATAAGAAAGATATAATATATATAAAAGAAAATACTAAAATAAGAGTGCTAAAATAAATAAAGATATAAGGTAAACAAACAGAATATAAATAGATAAGATATGGGTTATATAGAAGATAAAAACAATTTTGCCATTCAAACTTTTAACATTACCAGAAAATTCGGGAACCTGACTGCTGTAGATGGTGTTAATCTGGGTGTAAAGAAAGGAGAAATATTCTCATTGCTCGGGCCAAATGGTGCGGGTAAGACAACCATTATAAAGATGTTATGCTGCCTGCTCAGGCCAACCGGAGGAACAGGTGCAATAATGGGCTATGACATTCAGGAAGAACCACTGGCAGTTAAATCAATAATAGGTATTTCACCACAGGAAACAGCCATATCACTTCATCTTAATTCACTGGAGAATTTAGAGTTAATATGTGGTGTTTATGGCATGAGCAAAGAAGAAACAAAGAAGAGGTCGGAAGAAATTTTAGAATTAATGAGTCTGACAAAACGGGCAAAAGACAGGGCAGGAAAACTCTCGGGAGGGATGCAGCGAAGGTTAAGTATAGCTATGGCTCTGGTGTCAGATCCTCTGGTGCTGTTTCTTGATGAACCTACCCTGGGCCTGGATCCCCAGGCAAGAAGGAGTATGTGGGAACAGATTGCAGGACTCAAAGGCAAAAAAACTATACTGCTTACAACACATTATCTGGAGGAAGCGGATGCTCTTGCAGACAGGATAGCAATAATAGATGAAGGAAAAATAATAGCGCTGGGCACATCTGGAGAGCTTAAAAATAAAATTCAGGATAAGCAGATAATGATAGTTAAAGCAAAGAATCTGACCCATGAAGCTATAGAAGGATTAAGGAAAATATACCCGGATGCAAGAGAGATAGAAGGTGGGGTTGAGATAAGGGCTAAAGAAATTAGTTTTGAAAGGATAGTGAATTACCTGCACTCAGAAGGAACTAAAATTGAATCTACTTTAATTAAAGAGCCGTCACTGGACGATGTATTTCTTCAATTAACGGGAAAGGAGATAAGGGAATAAATGAGATTTGCAGCACTGGCCAGCAGAAATTTAAAAGAAACGGTCAGAGAACCCCTTTCTGTTGTTTTTGAAATAGGCTTACCCTTAATTTTTATGCTGATGTTCTGGGCACTTGGAAAAAATTTAGGAGAAGATATGTTTACTGCTACCATGCAGCTACCTGCAGTAGTAATTTTTGGTTTTTCGTTCTTGATGAGTATTTCGGCTATAACTCTCGCCAGGGACAGGCAAAGCGCGCTTTTTTTAAGGCTTCTAACCACTCCGCTTAAATCAGGTGACTTCATTGCAGCTTATTCTTTGCCATATGTTTTAATAGCAATTTTTCAGATAGCAGTATGCTTTGCAATGGCAGCATTACTCGGGCTTGAAATAATTGGGAATATAGGGATTGTTTTTTTAATCTTTATTCTTATGGCTGTATGTTTAATAGGACTGGGAATGTTTATCGGGTCTATTTTTACAGAGAATCAGGCAAATATTGCCGGTTCAGCAGTAATAGTTTTTGTAGCAATTCTGGGAGGATGCTGGATGCCTTTAAAATTTGTGGGCGGTGTATTTGAGAGTATCGGATATGCCCTTCCTTTTGCACATGCAATTGATGCAGCGAGAAATGTGTTAAATGGTTCTACTTTAGGTGATGTTAGCATAGACCTGCTCTGGGTTATTGGTTATACAGCAGTCTTTTTTATCCTCGGTGCTGTATGCCTTGGATGGAAGACAAAAGAATAGAACGAATAGTAATTTAATATATTTCTTGTATTATTATAATTTTTGATAGTGAATACATTTTTTTAAATAAAACATTCCAGGTTTTATTTATTCCCGGCAAATCCGCTGCTTTTAAGTAAAGAAATTATCTGGATAAATTGACTTGCCGTAAAGGAATTTATATTATGCATATTGAGATAATACATAATAATACATAATATCTGTAATATGCATTATAATTTACTATATATTACATAAATAACCACAAATTGAAGTTGAACAACTGTAGTAATAAAATGATGGTGCACAGGTTTTTATTGGAAGTAATTTGACGTTTCAGGCAGGCTATAGCTATGCAAATTGTTAACAAGCTATAAAATTTAAAGAATGATGATTCAATAAATTCAATATATAAGATTAAAAGAGCATGACGGTACAAAAAGAAAAGATAAAAAATAAAATAAAAGTTGTAATAATTACAGGCCTATCAGGAGCTGGCAAAACGGAAGCACTAAAATACTTTGAAGACGCAGGATATTATTGTATAGATAACCTGCCTGCACCACTTATGTTAAGTCTTATTGATTATTTTTCCACAGAAGACAGAAATATTAGTAATATTGCTTTTGCAATAGATTTACGGAGCGGTTATTTTTTTGATGAAATCTATAAGACTCTGGATGAGCTCAGAAATAGAGATATAGAATACAGGATTTTATTTCTGGAGGCTTCAAAAAGTGAAATAATAAAAAGATATTCGCTAACCAGAAGAAAACATCCGCTTGTAGAAGATGGTAACCTCTCTACCGGAATTGAAAAAGAGATTGAAAAGATGAGCAGATTAAAGGAAATTGCAGATGTTATAATTGATACTTCGCTCTTAAATTCAAAAGAATTAAGAATGGCAATTACAGAGCTCATGATGGAAGAAGAAGAAAAAAGTAAACTTTTGCATATATCAATTATTTCATTTGGTTACAAGTATGGCATTCCTGAAAATATGGATATTGTGATGGATGTCAGGTTCCTTCCAAACCCATTCTATATCGATGAGCTCAGGGACCTGGATGGGAGAGACAGTAAAGTTATAGATTTTGTCTTACGCAGGAAAGAAACAGAAGAATTCATGAATATTTTTAAAAACCTGCTTGATTTTTTAATGCCAAATTATATGAATGAAGGGAAAAGTTATCTGGGAATAGGCATAGGATGCACTGGAGGTAAACACCGCTCAGTAGTAATATCGAATGAAATATATGAACATCTGAGACAGAAAGGTTATTCTGTTAAGATATTTCACAGAGATATCGAAAGGGATAGTCAGTATTGATGAATATTGGATGTTAATCAAGCCTGCGGTTTGGTCTCTGATTTCTGGCTATGTAAAATATAAACATTTTTTATAAAATATGCTTTATTGATTTATCCAAATTTGTTAAAATTACACGGTTTGGTTAAAAGTACATTAAGAAGTGTATTAAAAGTGTATTATTTTATAAGTCTGGTTGATAAAAGCAATAAACTCAGTAAAAATTAACCAAATTAGCATAGATTAGCAGTTTTATATTTTTATTTTATATTTAAAGGAGGAAAGAAATGACAATAAAAGTAGGAATCAATGGATTCGGGAGGATAGGAAGGCAATTTTTAAGAGCCAAGCTAAAGTATGATAAGGATAATAATATTGACATCGTGGGCGTCAATGATTTATTTGACCCCGGGACCCTTGCTCATCTTCTGAAGTATGATTCTATATATGGAATCCTTGATGCAGAAATTAAAGCCGGAGAAGACTATATAGAAGTTAATGGTGAAAAAATTAAAGTTACTGCAATAAAAGACCCGGAGATGCTCCCCTGGGGGGAACTCGGTGTTGATGTTGCACTGGAATCAACTGGAATTTTTAGAGATAGAGAAGGTGCAGGCAAACATCTAAAAGCAGGAGCTAAAAAAGTAATAGTATCAGCTCCCTGCAAAAAAGATGGGGCAGACATAACAATGGTGCTGGGTGTAAATCAGAATAGTTATGATAGGGATAAACATAATATAATTTCAAATGCATCGTGCACAACTAATGCGCTCGCACCTCTTTGCAAAGTGCTTCATGAAAATTTTGTAATAAAAAACGGCATTATGACAACTATACATGCTTATACAAATGACCAGAAAATTCTTGATTTACCACACAAAGATTTAAGAAGAGCCAGAGCTGCTGCATTATCAGCAATCCCTACATCCACAGGAGCTGCAAGTGCAATTGGCCAGGTAATCCCTGAACTAAACGGTAAACTTGATGGTCTGGCAGTCAGAATACCGGTACCGGTTGGTTCACTGGTCGATCTGAACGTAGAAGTAGAAAAAGATTGTACCGTAGAAGATGTTAATAATGCTTTCAAGAAAGCATCGCTGGAACCGGAATTTGAAGGAATTTTAAAGTACTGTGAGGACCCCATAGTATCTGTAGATATTATAGGAGATTCTTATTCAACAATTTTTGATTCATTGAGTACTTTTAAGAAGGGCAATCTTGTTAAAGTTCTGTCATGGTATGATAATGAATGGGGATACTCGAGCAGGTTGTATGACCTGGTAAACTACATTATGAAATAAGTAAAAGAATATATTAAACGGTAAATAACCGGGGTATTTAAACCCCGGTTATTTATAAGACAAGGTTTTGGTGATTAAAATGTTTAATAAAAAGACAATAGAAGATATAGATGTCAGAAATAAAAGAGTACTCGTAAGAGTGGATTATAATGTTCCTCTGGATGAAAATTTAAACATTACTGATGATACCAGAATAAGACTGTCTTTACCGACAATTAATTACCTCATTAAAAATGAAGCTAAAATTATTTTAATGTCGCATCTCGGAAGGCCAAAAGGGGTTCCTGAAGATAAATACAGACTTGACCCTGTAGCAAAAAGGCTTGGTGAATTAATTGGTAAGGAAGTTAAAAAATTTGACGAGATCTACTCGGATGAGATTAAAGATTATATAGATAATAAAATGAGTTATGGCGAAATAGTAATGCTTGAAAATCTCAGATTTGACCCCCGAGAAAAAGCAAACGATAGTGAATTCTCAAAATTACTTGCCTCTCTTGCTGATGTATATGTAAATGACGCTTTTGGAGCAGCGCACAGAGCTCATGCATCAGTTGAAGGCATAACTCACTACCTGCCTGCAGTTGCCGGGTTTTTGATGAAAAAGGAAGTTGAGGTTTTAACTTCTCTTCTGGAATCGCCAAAAAGGCCGTTCCTGACAATTCTGGGCGGTGCCAAGGTGTCGGATAAGATAAAAGTTATTGAAAATCTGCTGGGCAAAGTTGACAGTTTAATACTTGGCGGTGGAATGTCATACACATTTTTAAAAGCCCGGGGGTATGGTGTAGGAAAATCAATTTGTGAAGATGACCAGATAGATTTTGCAAAAGATATGCTTGAACTTGCCAGAAAAAATAATGTCAATCTTTTATTGCCTGTGGATATAGTAGTTGCAAAAGAATTTGACAGTGAAGCTGACAAAAAAATGGTGTCTATACAATCTATACCGGAGGGCTGGATGGGGATGGACATAGGAGATAGAAGCATTGAACTATTTAAAGAAGAAATTTCGTATGCAAATACAATTTTCTGGAATGGACCTCTGGGTGTTTTTGAATGGGATAATTTTTCTAAAGGAACAAAAAGTATAGCAACTGCCATAGCTGAAAGTGGAGCAGTGGCAGTGGCAGGTGGTGGAGATACGATTGCAGCATTAAAAAAATACAATCTATTCTCTAAATTTACGCATGTTTCGAGTGGGGGTGGAGCTTCTATGGAGCTCCTGGAAGGTAAAGAGCTGCCCGGCATTGCTTCTCTTATGGATAAGTAAAAATAATTTATTCTGAAATTTTATCTGGATAAGTAACTTTATTTTATATAAAGCATATGTAAATCAATATGAAAGGAATTGTATAAATGAGGATACCTTTTATAGCTGGAAACTGGAAAATGAATATGACACATATACAGGCAGTAAGCTTTATGCAGGATCTCGGATATAAGTTCAAAAATAAAAATGATTGTGAGATTGCGGTGTGTCCTCCTGCAACAGCACTGAAAAGTGTAAAAACTATAATTGATGGGGATGGCCTGGATATAAAGCTGGGTGCACAGAATATGTATTTTGAATCTTCTGGAGCATTTACAGGTGAGATTTCACCGGAAATGCTAAAAGCACTGGATGTTGAATATGTAATAATCGGTCAGTGAAAGGAGGCAATATTTTTACGAAACTAATGAAATTGTGAATAAAAAAATAAATGCTGCTTTTAAAATCGGCCTGAAACCAATCATGTGCATAGGGGAATCGCTTGACATAAGAGAAGGCGGTAATGCAGAAGAATTTGTTATAAATCAGCTTGTTGAATGCCTTTCTGAAGTTGATGACGAAGATATCAGGTGTCTTACAATAGCGTATGAACCTATATGGGCAATAGGTACAGGAAGGAATGCGACTCCTGAAGATGCAAATAATATGTGCAGTGCAATAAGAAGCCGTATAAAAGAACTTTATGGTAAAAAAATTTCTGAAGAATTAAGGATTCTGTACGGTGGCAGTGTAAAACCGTCTAACATATCAGAACTTATGAATATGCCTGATATTGATGGAGCACTGGTTGGCGGTGCAAGTTTAAAAGTGGATGATTTTTTAGCAATAATTAATTATTAAAGTGTACTGAAAGGCTGATTTAAAATTAGAAGACAAATTTGTTTAATAATACTGGATGGCTGGGGCATTTCAGATAAAGTTGAGGGTAATGCTATAAAAATGGCAGATACCCCGAACATGGATAATTATTATAAAATTTATCCTAATCTAAAATTAGAATCTTCTGGAGAAGCTGTAGGGCTTCCGGAGGGCCAGATGGGTAACTCGGAAGTAGGTCATTTGAATATAGGGGCCGGAAGGATTGTATATCAGGAGTTTACAAGAATAAATAAGGAAATTAGTGAAGGTACTTTTTTTGAAAATAAAGTGCTGCTTGATGCCATTGAAAATGTAAAGAAAAGGGGTACAAGCCTGCACCTTATGGGTCTTGTATCTGACGGTGGGGTACACAGCCATATTAAACATCTAGAAGCGCTGATTGATCTATCTATTAATAATAATGTGAAGGACTTATATATTCATGCTTTTCTTGATGGAAGAGATGTTCCTCCGAGAAGTGCTATCCCTTTTTTAAAAGAGATTGACGATTATTTAAAGGGCAAAGGAGCAGGTGAGATTGCTACAGTAAGTGGAAGATATTACAGCATGGACAGGGATAATAGATGGGATAGAATCAAGAAAAGTTATGATACTATGGTATACAGAAAAGGAGATAAGTTTAATTCAGCTGTAGAAGTTGTTGAACAGTCCTACATAAATAACATAGATGATGAATTTGTAATTCCTGCTCCTGTTAAGTGTAAAGATGAAGAGAAAGCTAAAATTAAATCGGGTGATTCTGTAATATTTTTTAATTTCAGGCCTGATAGGGCACGGCAGCTTACAAGAGCATTTATAAGCGGGAAAGAATTTGATAAATTTGATAGAGGAGATAATCCACCTGTAGTTCATTTTACATGTATGACACAGTATGATAAAGAGTTTAATGTTCCTGTGGCTTTTCCACCTGTAAAAATAGTAAATACTCTTGGAGAAGTTTTATCTAAAAATGATCTTTTGCAATTAAGGATTGCTGAAACAGAGAAATATGCGCATGTGACATTTTTTTTCAATGGTGGAATAGAGAAACCTTACAGAGGTGAAGATAGAATATTGATACCATCGCCAAAAGTTGCAACATACGATTTAAAACCCGAGATGAGCGCATTTGAAGTTACTGATACTGTTATAGAAAAAATTAGATTAAAAAAATATGACGTAATTATATTAAATTATGCAAATCCTGATATGGTTGGCCATACAGGAAATATTCATGCAGCAATAAAAGCCATTGAGGTAGTGGATAAATGTGTAGGGAGAGTTGTGGGGGAATTAAATAGAAATGATGGATTGGCAATAATTACTGCAGATCACGGAAATGCTGAAAAGATGTTAAGCGACGATGAATTGAAACCAATAACAGCTCATACTACTTCACCTGTTCCTTTTATATTATGTGATTCAAAAATGAAATTAAAAAAAGATAGTGAAGAATTTAAGTTAAGCGACATAGCACCTACGATACTCGATATTTTAAATATAAAAAAACCTGTAGAAATGACAGGTCAATCTCTTTTAAGTATATAAATTTTATTTTAGTTAATAAATTTTCCATTTATGATTTTTTGTATTATATGTTTTTCAGTACTGTTTTATAAACTTTTTTTTGGTAAAATATAAGACTAAAGTAAATTTTAAAG